>NZ_DHYX01000066.1:0-13517 GCF_002414285.1 Clostridium sp. UBA5119
CCCTTAAGACGCACCATATATGGTGAACGTAGTTCAGTTGGTAGAGCGCCAGATTGTGGTTCTGGTTGTCGTGGGTTCGAGTCCCATCCTCCACCCCAGATGATATAGATAAGAAAACCTTCTGTTTTTATAAACAGGAGGTTTTCTTATTATTTAATATAAGAACAATATCATACTAAATTTATTTTAATCATAGTATAATTAAAATAAAGCTATAGATAAATACTTATAAAATCAAATAATTAGTAACATATTAGAATTATAAGTGGATAAACTCTAAAGAATTTTAGCTTATTTGTGGATAAATTTTAAATAAACATGGAGGATAAAAATATGATTTTTGATAAAGAAACTAGGGTTGTTGAATTTGTAAGAAGACCTAATAGATTTCAAGGATATGTAATAATAAATGGTAAAGAAGAGTTGGTGCATGTACCTAATACGGGAAGATGTAGAGAAATTCTAATTCCAGGATGCAATGTATTAATAAGAACAGAGAATGGAGCTAATAGAAAGACTAGATTTAGCCTAATTGGTGGATATAAAAATGGAAAGTTAATAAATATAGATTCTCAAGCTCCAAATAAAATTGTAGAAGAAGCATTAATAAATAAGAAGATTAAGGGCTTAGAAAGTTATACGACTATATGTAGGGAAAAAACTTTTGGTAATAGCAGATTTGATTTTAAGTTAACTAATGATAGTGGAAAAGAATATTACTTAGAGGTTAAAGGGGTAACTTTAGAGGAAAATGGACATAGTATGTTTCCAGATGCACCTACGGATAGAGGGCGTAAACATCTTTTAGAGTTAATAGAGGTGAAAAACTCAGGTAGAGGTGCGGGAGTTATATTTTTAATTCAAATGGATAATATAAGTACTTTTAAACCAAATGACAAAATGGATAAGGCATTTGCAGATGCATTAAGGTTTGCTAAAGGTAATGGAGTTGATGTATTTGCCTATGAGTGTAGTTTAGGTGAAAACTTTATAGAGCTTACTAAACCAGTAGAAGTTTTAGTATCCATTTAGATATGTAATAGAAGAGTGAATTACTATTTAAAATTCAAAAGCTATAAAGCCTAATATTATGATAATATAATAATGTAATCAGATATCTAAACAATTTCTAAAACATAATATTTTCCTTTTCATGGCTCAACGTTCATATGTTGGGCTTTTTTAAAGAGATTTTGTTTATGTAGAAAGTTAATTAAAATTTAAGTTAGGGGGGAGCATATGTTTTACATCGGTATAGATATAGGATCAACAGCTGCAAAGGTAGCTATATTTGAAAATGATATAATAAATAATACTTTTGTAATCCCTACAGGATGGAGTAGTTTAGAAACTGCAAAAAAAATAGAAAGTATATTAGATGATAGAGGTATAAGCAAAAAAAATAGAAAAATCATAGCTACAGGTTATGGTAGGGTATCGGTTCCCTATGCAGATAAGACTGTAACTGAGATAACGTGTCATGGTAAAGGAGCTGCTTATATATATGATGAAGATTGCACTGTAGTAGATATTGGTGGTCAGGATACCAAGGTTATAACTGTAGAAGGAGGACTTATAACGAATTTCACAATGAATGATAAGTGTTCTGCAGGAACAGGAAGATTTATAGAGATTATGGCTAATACATTAGGGGTAAATATAGATGAATTATGTAAGTTAGCAACTGATGGAAAGGATGCAAGTATAAGTTCTATGTGTACTGTATTTGCGGAATCAGAAGTTATAAGTTTAATAGGAACTGGTAGAAAGAAAGAAGATATTGCATTTGCTATTGTAGATTCAATCGTAAGTAAAGTAGCCACCATATGTGGTAAGCATTCTACTGCACAAAACTATTTTTTAACTGGTGGACTTTGCAACTGTGAATATATAGTAAATAGTTTATCTGAAAAATTAGGCTCACAGGTTAAAACAAAAGATAGTGCAAGATTTGCTGGAGCTATTGGAGCTGCTTTATTAGCTAAAAATTTAAAATAAGTATAGGTAAACTTTATTACCTATACTTATTTTAATAAAATGTATTAAAAATTATTTTAATCTAGTTAAACTAATTTTTAATACATCATTAGTGTAGTTTACATCCACAGAATCAGTCATCATGCCTACTAAACTTAATTCAGAAGAGGAATCATTATCTCCATTAAGAGCCCAGTAATACTCCTCAATATCTTGTCTTCTTGGCATATTTAACTGAGATGTTAAATCATTTAGTATTTGTTCACTAATATCAGGATTTACACTGGTAAAGCTGATATAGGTAATATCACCCTTAGTATTAAAATCTATATGTAGATCACTACAGCCAATTCTAACTAAGTAACTAGTTAGCTCACTAAGTATTTTTATATTTCTTTGACGTAAGTGTTTCATAATTAATATTCCTTTCTAAATGCAGAAATTAGTGGTAGTAAGAACATACATACAAGGCCACCTGAAAAGCCATTATTATATAAAATCATTCCACCATGTAAATATGTAATATTCATTACTAGGCAAGCATGTAATACTCCTGCAATTATTCCCCATAGCCATCCAAAAGAACCTGCAATTGGAGCTAGAGTTGTACCAAAAAGTAAACTTAGAATAACGCTAGGCGAGTTTATTTCCCAAATGTTAAAGAAAGTACATNNAATATTATACCAAACATTATAGGGATTATATTTTTTAAATGCTTACCAAAGGCTCCAAACCCAACAATAGTTAATATACCACCTAAAGTTGGACCATTCAAGTCACCATTTACTAAGACCACTAAAAACATTGAAAAGAGTCCTAGAATCCCCATGTTTATTAAAGTAATTCCTTCACCAAAAATAAGATAAAAATCTGTAAGTAATCTACCAGAATATCTCGTTATTTTTCTAATGTTTTTAAAGCTATTACCATTATAGTAAAAACCCAAAGTTATCATAGCTAAAAATATCATTGAAAATAATATAATAAAAGGAACATTATTGCCTGTAGACCATATAATTCTACTTTCAAAGTCAATACCAAAAGCTCTAAGTAAAGACATTAATACTGTACCTATTAATCCTGCAGCTAGGCCTACATTATAAAGGCTATATCCTTGATGTATTCTCATACAAGCAGAAGCTAAGGGTGGAAGTAAAAAACCTATTACTATACTAATAAGGATACCTATCATAACAGATAGATAAAGAGGTATTGTAGTAGTACCAATTAGTTGAATTAAAGCTGGAGATAAAGTTGTTCCAAAAAGTGCAGTAACTATATAATTGGAGAATGGTTCCTTTTGAAATCTGGAGTACAACCAAATACCAAATATAATAGGCCAGATATTTAAAATGTTTTTACCGAAAAGGGAAAAACCACTTACTGTAAATATACCTGCAATTATAGTTCCTGAGGGTTTAACGTTTAAAAAAATTAGCATTATTACATAAAATATAATCAAAAGTGCACAGTTAACGAAAGTTGCACCAATACCGCCAATTTCCATGTAATCTGTTATGAGTATATCTGGGTTTAAGATTATATTTCTTAAGCCAATGAATATCTGATGTGGTGAGTTAAAAAGAAAAGATACTATTATTAATATTCCACTAAGGCATAAAAATAGTTTATAGGGTAGTGGAGTTCTAGTGGTAAAGTCTTTTATAATAATCAACTCCCTTGAATTTATTTACACTCTTCAAATAAAGGTGTATATTTTTAATATATATAAGGCTTTACTTCTATAGTATATCAATTTTTATATGTGATAACTATAGTATTTATATTATAATTATTTTAATTTTAAGCACAAATAAGCATATATATAATATTGTTTTAAACTAGTTTAATTATGTAGGTTAAACAATAACGAAATATTTTAAATTAGAAAGAGGAAATAAAAATGGTAATGGATATAGTAGTTTACAATTGTGAGAAATGTCCTGATTTTAAACAAAATAAATGTGATGGAAAGGAAGTTAATTGTATGTGTAAAAAATGTCCTAGAAACTTAGGGCAGTGTTTAATTGTTAGGTATTGCAGAGAAACAGAATCTATTTTAGATTGTTTCGATTATTAAGTTAAAAAGTAGGTATAAAATATATGATAATACAAAAGATATAATATTATAATACATAGGAGTGTTAAAGTAATGGTGTCCAATGAAATTAAAAGTAGAATTGCTCAAAACTGTTCATTTTATAATGAGAGATCATATTATCCAAATGAAATACTTATGCAATTAGAACAAAGTTGTAATAATTGCTCTAATTTTGTAAGAGGACATTGTGTAAAAGATATATTTGATGAAATATACGAAGAAATCAGATTGAAATAAGTATTATATTTCCAAAAACTTAATAAAAATTTAAATTATAATAATATATACCAATATTTAATTTATTATGGTTGAGAAACCTATGGAAAAATGTTAAAATGTAATTGATTTCAAATCAGATATTGGAAATTATGAAGTTTACTTTATTTTAGGAGGGTGAATCATGCACAAGAGATTATTTATACCAGGTCCAGTTGATGTGGCACAAGACGTATTAGAAAAAATGGCTACACCAATGATAGGACACAGAAGCAAAGAGGCATCAAGAATACAAAGACAAATTAGTGATTACATGAGAGTTATATTTAATACAAAAGAAGAAATATTACTTTCAACTACTTCTGGTAGTGGGCTTATGGAAGGTGCTGTTCGTTCATGCACAGCTAAGAGAGCTGCAGTTTTTGCTGTAGGTGCTTTTGGTAAGAGATGGTATGAAATGGCTGTAGCTAACAATGTACCAGCAGATTTATATGAAGTTGAATGGGGTACACCAACAACTCCAGAGCAAGTAGATGAAGTTTTAGCCACTGGAAAATATGATTTAATAACAGTTACTCACAACGAAACTTCAACTGGTGTTATGAACCCACTAGATGAAATAGCTAAAGTAGTGAAAAAATATCCAGATGTTGTATTCTGCTTAGATACTGTAAGCTCAGCTGCAGGAACAGAATTAAAAGTAGATGAATGGGGAGTAGACATTTGTATTACTTCAACTCAAAAAGCTATTGGACTTCCTCCAGGAATGTCAATGTGTACTTTCTCTAAAAAAGCTATAGAGAGAGCAAAACAAGTTCCACATAGAGGATTATACTTAGATCTTTTATCATTATATGAATACATTCAAAAGAAAGATTATCAATATCCATCAACACCTTCATTATCTCACATGTTTGCATTAGAGTATCAACTTGATAAGATTATAAATAAAGAAGGTCTTCATAAGAGATATGCAAGACACATAGAAGGCGGAGAAATTGTTAGAGCATGGGCAAGAAAATACTTCGAAATATTACCAGATGAAAGATATATGTCTAACACTTTAACTAACATAAAGAATACTAGAAATATTGATGTTGCAGCTTTAAACAAAGCTCTAGGAGAAAGAGGATATCAAATTTCTAATGGATATGGAAAGTTAAAAGATAAGACTTTCAGAATAGCTCACATGGCAGAGACTACTCCAGCAGAAATTGAAGAATTATTAAAGAACATTAACGAAATATTAGGACTTGAATAATTAAGAAGGGGTAATTCCCTTCTTAATTTTCAAGTAATAAAGATTCATATACAAGTTTAAAATGTATAAGTTTTCAATTTATATACTTAATGTATGTGGATGAAGTTAGATTTTAAATAATTAATTATTAATTAATTTTATTTTAGGAGGGTATCATCATGATAAGAGTATTAGTTACTGATGGCATGGAGAAAAGTGGAATACAGGTATTAAAAGATAATGGATATGAAGTTATAGAGAAATTTTATGAGCCTGAAGAATTAGGAGTAGCTTTACAAAACTTTGATGTAGTAGTAGTAAGAAGTGCTACAAAGGTTAGACAACCAATAATAGATAAAGCTTGTGAAACAGGAAGATTAAAATTAATAATCCGTGGTGGAGTAGGTGTAGATAATATAGATGTAGCATATGCTACTGAAAAAGGAATAAGAGTTGCTAACACTCCTAATTCTAGTAGTGCATCAGTTGCAGAACTTGCACTAGCTCATATGTTTGCAGTTTCTAGATTTGTAAGTACTGCAAATGTGACTATGAGAGAAGGAAAATGGGAAAAGAAAAAATATGAAGGTATTGAGTTAAGTGGAAAAACTTTAGGCTTAATAGGTTTCGGAAGAATTTCAAAATGTTTAGCTCAAAAAGCTGAAGTATTAGGAATGAAAATTATGTATACTGATATCCTTGGTAAAGCTGAAGGGTATGATAAATATGAATATGGTACTTTAGAAGAAGTATTATCTAAATCTGATTATGTATCTCTTCATATACCATTCATAAAAGAGCAAGGAGCTACAATAGGTAAAGCTCAACTTGATATTATGAAAGATGGAGCTGTACTAATTAACTGTGCTAGAGGTGGAGTTGTAGATGAAGTTGCTTTACTTGAAGCTTTAAATAGTGGAAAATTAAGAGGAGCAGGCGTTGATGTATTTGAAGTTGAACCAACTAAGAATGAAGAGCTAGTTAACCATCCAAGAGTATCAGTTACACCACACATTGGAGCAGCTACAGTAGAAGCTCAAACAAGAATAGGTGAAGAAATAGTTCAAACTATATTCGATTTCTTTAAATAATATTAATTACGTAGGAGGAAAAAATATGGCAGTTGTAAGACCTTTTAAAAGCATAAGACCAACAAAAGAGCTAGTTGATAAAGTAGCAGCTCTTCCTTATGATGTTATGAACACAGAAGAAGCTAGAGAAATGGTTAAAGGAAACCCTTACTCTTTCTTACATGTTGATAAAGCACAAATTGATTTACCAGTAGAAACAAATCAATATGATGAAATAGTTTATAACACAGCTAGAAAAACTTTAGACAAGATGAGAGAAGATGGAACTTATATTCAAGATAATGCTACAAGCATGTATATTTATAGACAAATCATGGATGGAAGGGTTCAAACTGGTATAGTTGGATGTACTTCTATAGATGATTATATGAATGATATAATTAAAAAACATGAGCATACTAGAGCTGAAAAAGAGCAAGATAGAATTAATCACGTTGACCATTGTAATGCAAATACAGGTCCAATTTTCTTAACATACAAAAATGTAGGAGAAATTGATGAAATCGTTGCTTCATGGACTGCTAAAGAGCCAGAATACAACTTCGTTTCCGAAGATGGAATATCTCATATTGTATGGGTTATAAATGACACTGAAACTGTAAAAAGATTAGAAGAGTTATTTAAATCAGTTAAATATCTTTATATAGCTGATGGTCATCATAGAGCTGCATCTGCTGTAAAAGTAGGTAAAATGAGAAGAGAAGCAAATCCTAGCTATACAGGAGAAGAGGAATTCAACTTTTTCCTATCAGTTATATTCCCAGCAGATGATTTATATGTAATGGATTATAACAGAGTAGTAAAAGATTTAAATGGAAATTCTAGCGAAGAATTCTTAAATAAAGTTTCTGAGAAGTTTACTGTAGAAGAGTATAAGAGAGAAGGCCAATACAGACCAGAAGGAAAAGGTTATTTTGGAATGTATTTAGATAACAAGTGGTATAAGTTAACTGCTATAGATGGAACTTATGATTCAAAAGATCCAGTTAAGAGTTTAGATGTATCTATACTACAAGAAAACCTTCTAAGACCAATACTTGCTATAGAAGATCCAAGAACAAGTGATAGAATAGATTTTGTTGGTGGAATCAGAGGTCTTAAAGAACTTGAAAGAAGAGTAGCTGAAGGAATGAAAGTTGCGTTCTCTATGAATCCAACAAGCATAGAAGAACTTATGAACATTGCTGATGCTGGAGAAGTTATGCCTCCTAAATCAACTTGGTTTGAACCAAAATTAAGAAGTGGAATCTTTGTTCATGAATTAAGCTAAGGTAAATTAAAGGTAAAACTTATTTGTATCTTATCTAAATCAAAAAAGCTAAATCTTATAAAAGTAATTATACTTTTTAAGATTTAGCTTTTTTGAGTATATAAAGTTGTAAATATAAACAGAGTTCTTAGCTTCTATGAAGCTTTAGAAATACTTAACATAAATACACAGTTGAATTATATTAGTAAAAAATATAAAATTGATATATTCAGAGAATAAAAATTTATGTATTTATTTATAATTTAAAGGAAAAAGTTAAAAATATCTTTAAGGTTATAAGGTAAATACCACATATTAAGGAGATGCAAAAATGTTACAACATTCATTATCAAGAACAGAGCTATTAATAGGAAAAGATGGTTTAAATAAATTAAAAGGCAGTAAGATTATAGTATTTGGAGTAGGTGGAGTAGGCAGCTTTACAGTAGAAGCATTAGTAAGAGCAGGTGTTGGAACTATTGTTTTAGTTGATGATGATACTATTTGTTTAACTAATTTAAATAGACAAATACATGCAACTTATGATACTGTAGGAAAAGTAAAAGTTAAGGCTATGAAAGATAGAGTTCTTTCAATTAATAAAGCATGTAATGTGATAACTCATCAAGTTTTCGTTACTAAAGAAAATATTCCAGAAATAATTACTGATGATGTTGATTATGTTGTAGATGCTATAGATACTGTATCAGCAAAGATTGCTCTAGTAGAGTATTGTAATGAAAAGGGTATAAAAATAATCTGCTCTATGGGTACAGGAAACAAATTTGATCCTACACAATTTAAAGTTGCAGATATATATGATACTAAAGTGTGTCCACTTGCAAAGGTTATGAGGCATGAACTTAGAAAAAGAGAGATTAAATCCCTTAAGGTAGTTTACTCTGAGGAGATGCCTACAAAACCAAAACAAGATGATGTGGTTACTTGTAAAACAGGGTGTGTATGTACAGGTGGGACTAAAAAGTGTGCTATAAAAAGACAAATACCAGGGAGTATATCTTTTGTGCCACCAGTGTCAGGAATGATAATAGGTGGAGAAGTAATAAAGGACTTACTTAAAGAAAGCTAATTAAAAGGAATCTAATAAAAATAAACATTAAGTAAAATATACCTTTAGCAGAGTGTAATTGCTTATTTAAGTTTATAATATAAAAAATCCGTCAGTATAATACTTGACGGATTCTTATTTTTAAAATTATGTTTATCCGATAATTACTTGAACCGATACTTCTATTTTTTATGAAAGGTAAAGCAATTACGACTATTGATAACAATTTCTAAAGAGCAAAGCTCTAAGAATTCAGCTTATTTAGCTAATTTATATAATGCTAAGGCATAAATTTCTGTAGCTTTAACTAAATCATGCATAGTTATAAATTCATTTGGTTGATGTTCTGTCTTTTCTGATGTAGGGAATACCATACCAAAGGCTACACAGTTATCTATAGCTCTAGCATAAGTAGCTCCACCAGATGATTCTGGTATTCCATCATATCCTGTTTCTTCATCATAGACTTCTTTCAATGTTTTAATTAAGAAATGGTCTGCAGGAACATATATGGATTCCATCCAGTCGAACTCATTATATTCTAAACCATATTCTAAAGCTTTTTCCTTTAATGGATTAACTATGTCTTCTTTTTTATAGGTAACAGGAATTCTAATATCTAAAGATATAGTTTCTATATCTTCATTTAAATCAATTTTACCTACATTTACAGTTAGTTTTCCAGATACATCTTCACATTTTGGTATGAGATTTTTAATTGCAACATCTTCACCAATTACATTGGCTATGAATTTTATTGAGTTAGATGAGGAGCCCATTTTTTCTAAAGCTATAGCCAGTCTAGAAATAGCATTAATCCCCTCAGCACTATCTGCAGAGTGAACACCTTTTCCAATAACAGAAATAGAGTTTTCATTTAAAATATATTTATAATTTAAACTGTTTAATACATTTTTAAGAGAATTAATTTCTTCTGCAGTTCCTGTATATGTAGCGTTATCGGGAACAGAATTAAATGCATTTCCTGCACTTAAAGTTAAATTAGAACTCTTTTTACAAGTTAAAGTAGATTGAAGTAATCCTTTTTCTGCATTTATACAGAAGAATTCACTATCGGGAGTTATTCCCATAGCAGGAATTTCTTCACCATTCTCTTTATATTTATTAATACCTCTCCAAAGATTTTCTTCATCTGTTCCAAATATAAATCTTATTCTTTTATTTAATTTGATTCCTAAGTCCAATAAAGCTTTTACTGCATATATGCAAGCTATAGTAGGACCTTTATCATCTTGAGTTCCTCTTCCATATATTTTATCATCAACTATGGTTAATTCGTATGGAGGGTATGTCCAAGAATTCAAATCTCCTTCAGGAACTACATCTAAGTGGCCAAGAACTCCAACTAATTCAGGTCCCTGGCCAATCTCTGCATAACCATAGTAACCATCTTTATCATAGTAAGTTTTAAAGCCTAAAGACTCACATAAATTTAAGGTGCTTTTTAGACAATCGTCTATATTTTTACCAAATGGATAATTAGGATTATCCTCGTCTATAACGCTTCTAAAACTTACAGCTTCCTTTATAGAGTCTATGAGTTCAGGTATTAACTCATTAACTCTTTCTTGTATTTCTTCTTTTTTTATCATGAGACTATCCCCTTTCATTTTAGATAAGCTTTACATATTGTTGGCACATATGAAATTAAGGAAATATATCCTATAGTTTAAATTAAACATAGATGATAACATATGTCAATATTACAGTAGGTTAATATATCAGCCATTCTTGATTTGAATACTTGTCTATTATTCTTATTCATATTTATATCTTTTTTATATAAATTAATGAATTAATGAATTAATATATACAATAGTATATTTTTGTTAGGATAATTACTTTACTTAATAGCTATAAAAATAAAGAATTCAATTCAATAAAAACATATATTAATTATGATATAATATCATTGAAAAAGGAGTGATGTTAGTGAAGAAAAACCAAAGTTTTGCCATAACAATATTTATATTTATTATTATGGCTGTAATTGCTATAGTCGATAACACTAAGGGAATATTTGTCCCTGTATTTAAAGAGACTTTTAATACAAATAATACAAGTATGGGCATGCTCTTATCGGTATGTTCTTTAGGATACATAATATTTACTTATATAGGTGGACTACTATGTGAAAAATTTGGACAAAGAAATGTAATCTGTACTGGGCTTTTCACTATTATAGCCTCTGTTTTAATAGTAGCTTTCTCTAAAACTTATACAATACTATTAATTGGAATGTTTTTAATAAACATGGGTATTGCTTTTGTAATGATTGGAGTAAATACGTTAATACCAGCACTATTTATTACATTCCAAGCAATAATGATGAATTCAGCTCATTGTTTTTATGGATTTGGATCTACGGTAGGACAATTTGCTATTGGAAACATTTTAGACAATGGAGTAAGTTGGAGAAGTGTATTCTTTGGAATAGCAATGATTTTTATTGTAGTATTAATAATATTTTTCTTTATAAAAATACCTAATTTTAATATAACTAAAAAAGAAAATAAATTTAATATAGCTGTAGCTTTTAAAGAAAAGTATATGTATATCTATGCTATAGGATTAGGAACATACGTGTTTGCAGAAATGGGGATGTCTAATTGGATAGTTAATTTCCTCATGGAAAGTTATAACTATACTAGTAGTAGTGGAGCTATGTTTTTGTCAGCCTTTTTCTTTTTACTTACTATAGGTAGATTATTAGGTGGGTTTGTAGCTGAAAAGTTAGGATACTTACAATCAGTTTTATATTCTTTACTAATTGCATGTGTATTATTAATAATTGCTCTAATTGTTGGACATAGTGCTCTCATTTTAATATGTGTAACAGGACTATTCTTTGCAATAGCATATCCTACAGTTGTAGCTACTATTAGTAAGATTTTTAAAGATAATAGTTCATATATAACAGGATTAATTTTAACGTTATCAAGCACTATAAGTATGATTCTAAATCTTATTATGGGAAGATTAAATGATATTATAGGGACAGCAAAAACTTTTTATTTAATACCAATAAGCTTGAGTATTTCTATCTTGTTTGTATTTCTAATATATAGAGGAAATTATAGTATTTTTAAAAGGGGAGGTAATGAAGTTGAGCAGTGAAAGGGAAGTAAGTATTAGTAATGCAACTGATGAAGCAAATAAATATATAATAAGAGATTCATCTGGAATTATAGTAGGAAGATTTATAATCTTAGATTTAGACCATGAGAACAAAGGTGTAATAATAAAATTAAAATTTTATAAAAGCGGAAGAGATGCTAATAAAACATTACAAGATGCTCTAAAGTTGATGCTAAATAACTTAATAAAAAGCAAGAGTCTTCATAAAGTTAATATTATATGTGATGAAAAAATAAGTTTAACTCCTTTTACAAACTTAGGATTTCAATTAGAAGGATATATATCAGATAGTATTATAACAAAATTTAAATATGAAGGTAGTTTATTATTTGGAATAGTAGAAGAAGAATTTTATAATAAGGCATATAAGAAGGAGCTAACAATTCAAGGAAATAAAGTAAGTATAAGAGTTCTTAATTCTGATGATGCAAGTGATCTATTAGAGTATTATACGAGAAATAAGGACTTTCTATCAAAGTTTGAACCGCACAGAGATGAAGAATTTTATACAGTAGAAGTTCAAAAGCAATCTTTAATAGAGAATTACAAAGAATTTATTAAAGGTGAAGGAGCTCATTTTGGAATATATAAAGCAGAGAAGATGATAGGAAGAATACGTATATATAATATAGTGCAAGGTGTATTTAAGAGTGCATTCATAGGATACTCTATGGACGAACAGTATCAGGGAAATGGATATATGAAAGAAGCTGTTAGTTTAGTTGTAACATATGCCTATGAAGAATTAGGACTGCATAGAATAGAAGCAACAACTTTAGTTGATAATGAAAAGTCACAAAGAGTTTTAAAAGCATGTGGATTTAATGAACTAGGTATATGTAAAGAATATCTACACATAAATGGAAAGTGGAGAGATCATGTTATATTTTATAAAAATAATAAATAAGTTTAATTTAGGAACTAATTAGTTTAATTAAAATATAATTTGTTATACACCATCTATATTAAAGGTGGTGTATTTTTATTTATTTAAGTGTATAACTTTTTTAGGAACGTGGTATTCGAGTTTATCACCTATATGTTGGAACTTTATCTAGTTTCCTATATAAATATTTATATAGGTTATCTTTTGTATAGTTAACTAGATAAATAGTTGTTTTATTCATGCGAGTTTCAAGGGAATTAGTATTTTGATAATAAGACTAAATACATTATAATAAGTAGCAGTAATAATAATATTGTTGTGTGCTTACCTATAATAAAAATTCAAATTGATATACTATATTTTAAATAAATATTAAAAACAATAGAATATAAACTAATACTTTACCTAGTGTATCAACATTAGGATAAGGTAGCATTTAAATGAAAATAGAAGATATGTAGGGATAATTTTATATAAGAAGAATATTAGGTGGATTTTACAAGAATAAATCATGATAAGATAAGTCTTG
>NZ_DHYX01000030.1:0-16666 GCF_002414285.1 Clostridium sp. UBA5119
TAAATTATTCACCATTAACTGCCCCCTCTAAACTTTAAAATAAGCTCTGTTATCTTATTAAAATCTCCATTCAATTTATTAAGTTGAACTTCACCTTCTTTTGTAATTAAATAATGCCTTCTTTTAATTCCATTATCTCCTTCTATTACCTTAGATGTTATAAAATTTTGTTTTTCTAATCGTTTTAAAGCTATATATAAAGTTCCTGTTTGAAGTTCAAAGTTATCCTTAGCAGCTATATTAACTAGTTTCATTATGTTATATCCATAAATATAATCATTACCTTTAATAATAGATAAAATTAAAATGTCTATAAACCCTTTTAATAACTCTTTATCTATTTCCAATCACACCCCTCCTTTTACTTAATATGTATAATATTATTATATGTAGTATTACTATATATAGCAATACTATTATCAAAATATTTTTACTATTTTGAATTATTATTGAATTTTATTCCAAGGTAATTAAAAGGAGCACATTAAATGANNTCATTTAATGTGCTCCTTTTAGTTTATTCTACCCATTGTGCTATAGTACAGAGAATACTAACATTATTTTTTCTTACCTTTAGGACTCCGTCAGAAGTATTAACTTTGTACTTCTTTCCATCTACATCTTCAAAAGTTGTTATTGTTGGTACAAGTCCTGCAATTATAGCAGAATGGTCTGGAAGAATTCCTAGTCTGCCTTCTGTAGTTTCACAGTTTAAAGAGACTGCATCCCCCTTAAAAAACTCACTCTCTGGAGTAATTATTGTAAGCTTAAAGACCTTTTTCATATTTTATCACATCCAAAATAATATTAACCCAAAGTCTTAGCTTTCTCTATAACGTCATCTATTGTTCCTGCAAATAAGAATGCTGACTCTGGTAAATGATCATGTTTACCTTCTAATATTTCCTTGAATCCTCTTATTGTTTCTTTTATAGGAACATATCTACCTTTTAAACCAGTGAATTGCTCTCCTACTGTAAAAGGTTGAGATAAAAATCTTTGAACTCTTCTCGCTCTATTAACAAGAACTTTATCTTCATCTGATAATTCATCTACACCTAATATAGCTATAATATCTTGAAGTTCTTTATACCTTTCAAGAATATACTTTACTTGAGTAGCTATTTCATAATGTTCCTCACCAACGATTCTAGGGTCTAGTACTCTTGAGCTTGATTCTAAGGGATCAACCGCAGGATATATTCCAAGCTCTACTATAGCTCTAGATAAAACTGTAGTTGCATCAAGATGGCTAAATGTTGTTGCTGGTGCTGGGTCAGTAAGGTCATCAGCAGGAACATATACTGCTTGAACAGAAGTAATTGATCCACTGTTAGTAGATGTTATACGTTCTTGTAATGCCCCCATCTCTGTTGCTAGGGTTGGTTGGTATCCTACAGCACTTGGTATTCTACCTAATAATGCAGAAACCTCTGAACCTGCCTGAGTAAATCTAAATATATTATCTATAAATAATAATACATCTTGACCTTTATCTCTGAAGTATTCAGACATAGTAAGTCCTGTAAGTGCAACTCTCATTCTAGCTCCTGGTGACTCATTCATTTGTCCAAATACTAAAGCTGTCTTATTTATAACCCCTGAATCTAGCATCTCATTGTATAAGTCATTTCCTTCTCTTGTACGCTCTCCTACACCAGTGAATACTGATAATCCACCATGTTCTCTAGCTATATTGTTGATTAATTCTTGTATAAGTACAGTTTTACCAACTCCTGCACCACCAAAAAGTCCTATCTTTCCACCCTTTTGATATGGTGCTATTAAATCTATAACCTTTATACCAGTTTCAAACATTTCTGGTTCCACAGATTGCTCAGCAAAGCTTGGAGCTGGTCTATGAATTGTATAATAATTATTAGTATCAAGAGGACCTTTTCCATCTTTAGGTTGACCTAATACATTGAACAATCTTCCAAGTACCTGTTCTCCTACAGGCACTTCAATAGGTCTTCCTGTATCTATAGCCTTAACTCCACGTTTAAGTCCTTCTGTTGATTCCATAGATATAGTTCTAACTATATCATCACCTATATGTTGTTCAACCTCAGCAACAATAACTCTACCATCCATCTTAATTTGGATTGCATTATAAATGTTAGGCAATGAGTCTGTATCAAATTTTATATCTATTACTGGTCCAATAATTTGAACTACTTTACCAATACGTTGTGCCATATTAATTCGCTACATCTAACTATATTAATATATAAGTTAAATATAACTCCTCCTATCTATACTTTTTATATAGGTTACTATATAATGGCTTATTAACTTTGTGCTTGAGCTCCACCAATAATTTCTGAAATTTCTTGAGTGATAGCCCCTTGTCTAACCCTATTATATTTTAACCTTAAAGAAGCTATTAATTCATCTGCATTTTGAGTCGCACTATTCATTGTCTCCATTCTATTTCCCTGTTCTGAAGCCTTAGAATTTATCATTGCATTAAGTATCATTGCATTACAATAGGATGGTACTATTGACTCTATAAGCTCTTCTTTATTACCTTCTATATCAAATTCATCTTCACCAATATGGTCTTCTTCGCTTTCTTCAAAAGTAAGAGGCAGTAATCTACACTCTTTTGGTTCTTTTACTATTGGATTTTTAAACCAAGTATAAAGTATACTTACTTCTCCTACTTTTTCTTCACTAAACATATTGAAGCTATACTCAAAGATACTCTTAGCTTCAGTAGCTGTAGGTACATCAGAGATAGTTTGATTATATTTATCTAATGTCATAATCCTATGTCTCTTAGCTAAGCTTTTACCTTTTTCACCAATAACTGCTATTAAATATTCCTCTTCATGGCCTTTGGTTATTTCTTTAAGCTTATCTATAACATTATTATTATAGGCACCGCACATTCCCATATCTGAAGTTATAACAATGATTAATTTCTTTTTACTTCCATTGGATTGCATATATCTATTTTCTTTTGGCAGTGATGGAATTACTTCATTCATAACTTCTCTATAGCTTTTAAAATACGTATTATTTGTATATAAGGATACCCTTACCTTTTTTAGTTTAGATGTTGCTACTAAGGCCATAGCCTTAGTAAGCTTTTTTGTATTCTCTATAGATTTTATTCTCTTTTTTAAAATAACTAATCCTGCAACGCCCATATTTTCACCTCCTAAAAATTTAGGTGATATCTCTAAATTTCAGTTAAAAATACTTTTTTAAATTCAGTTATGGCCATATTAAGTCTTTCTTTTATTTCTGAATCTAATTCTTGTTTTTCTTTTATAGAACTTGGTATGTCTCTATAATGAGTACCTATATATTCTAAAAATTCCTTTTCAAAAGCTTTAACCTTATGAACTGGAATATCACTTAAGAAATCATTCACTCCGCAATATATTATTATTATTTGCTTTTCTACATCCATAGGAGCATATTGTCCCTGCTTTAATATTTCTATAAGCCTTTTACCCTTTTCAAGTCTCTTAACAGTTTCTTTATCTAAATCTGATCCAAATTGAGTAAAGTTCACAAGTTCTCTATATTGTGCAAGTTCTATTCTAAGGGTTGATGATACTTGTTTCATAGCTTTAATTTGTGCATTTCCTCCAACCCTAGATACTGATATACCTGCATTTACTGCTGGTCTTTGACCTGCATGGAACAAGTCAGATTCTAAGAAAATTTGACCATCTGTTATAGATATTACATTTGTAGGAATATATGCTGTAACATCTCCTGCTAAAGTTTCTATTATTGGAAGAGCAGTTAATGATCCTCCTCCTAAGTCATCAGAAAGTTTTGCTGCTCTTTCTAAAAGTCTTGAGTGAAGATAGAATACATCTCCTGGATAAGCTTCTCTTCCTGGTGGTCTACGAAGTAATAATGACATAGTTCTATAAGCAACAGCGTGCTTAGACAAATCATCATATACTATAAGTGCATCTCCACCTTTATACATAAAATATTCTGCCATTGAACATCCTGAGAAAGGTGCTAAATATTGAAGAGATGCAGATTGTGATGCCGTTGCAGCTACAACTATTGTATAGTCCATAGCCCCTTCAGCCTTTAGTGTATTAACTATATTAGCAACAGTTGACTGTTTTTGACCTATAGCTACATAAACACAAGTTACATTTTTACCCTTTTGATTTATGATAGCATCTATTGCTAATGCACTTTTTCCAGTCTGTCTGTCTCCTACAATTAACTCTCTTTGACCTTTTCCAATTGGAATCATAGAGTCTATAGCCTTTATACCTGTTTGCATAGGGCTTTTTACTGATTGTCTCTCTATAACTCCCGGAGCTTCTACTTCTACAGCTCTATATTCTGAAGTTACTATCATTCCGTTACCATCGATAGGATTTCCTAGAGAATCTACAACTCTTCCTACAAGAGCTTCACCAACAGGTACTTCTACTACTCTACCCGTTCTTTTTACTATATCGCCTTCTCTGATACCTTCTTCAGAACCTAATAATACGCACCCAACATTGTCTTGCTCTAAGTTAAGGGCAATTCCATATACGTTATTAGGAAATTCTAATAGCTCTCCTTCTAAACAATTATCTAATCCATATATTCTAGCTATACCATCTCCAATTTGGATTATAGTTCCAGAATCTATAGTGTTAATGTGACTTTCATATCTATCTAATTCTCTTTTTATAATAGATGTTATCTCACCTGGTTTAATATGCATGATTCCACCTCTATTCTCACCACGATTTAAAGCCTGTATTACATGTCATCTCTAACATATCTAAGCTTACTTTTTACTGTTCCATCAGTAATATCATTTCCTATTTTAACTAATACTCCACCAACTATACTCTCATCTATTTCTTCATGGATTACTATTTTTCTACTATAGAACTTCTCAAGTCCTTTAGTTAACTTAATTCTCTCTTCATCAGTTAGTGGAATTACAGTCCTAACTGTGGCATTAAGAATTTTACCTTTTTCATCTAAATCTATAATACACTCTTGAGATTTAGCCTTACCAATCTTACATTTTTCACTATTAACTATCTCATCAATTGTAGCTTTAGTAGTTACATCTTCACCTATAATAACTTTGATATCATCTTTGTAAGACTCATCTACTATATTATTTATGACAATTTCTCTACTATAGAAATCCATTAACCAACCTCTTAATTTTTTTGTTTCTTCTTCATTTAGAGGTTTATTTGTTATAATATCTGCTAATAATTCTTTATTAAGCTCACTAAAGTTATATCTACCTACGTTACCTTCTGATATATTTTTAAGATCCATAAGTTTAGTCTTAATAGTTCCATCTATGGTTTCATCTCCAACAGATATTAACATTCCACCTAATAGAGATTTATCTATTTCTTCCTCTATTATTACTGTTTTTTCATAACGTTTTTCCAACTTACTTTTAATAGTTTCTCGTTCATTATGATTTAATGGAATTACAGACTTAATTTTAGCTACAACGGTATTATTATTTTTAAGGTATACTAATTTAAACTGATTATACTTTTCTCTTAGATAAAGTATCCTTCCTTTATCAATAAGTAATAGTAAAAAACTTAAAAGTTCATCCTCTATCTTACCCTTAAATAATTCCTCAAATATTCTCTTTTTATTGTGCTTATTAATTTGAGGATTTCTGATAATCTTTATAAGTCCTTCATTATTATCCATTTCCTCAACTATTTCACCTAGTTCTTCCAAAACAGTTTCTATATTACCTGCTTCTTTACACATTTCATAAAGAGCTAGAGCATACCGCCTATCTAAAAATTCATACATTTTTAAATACCTACCTTAGCTATAAATTTATCAATTAACTCTCTGTGACTTTCTTCATTAATTTCTTTCTCTAAAGTTTTCTCAGCAAGTTTCATAGATAAATCAATAATTTCTTGCTTAATTTCTTTACTAGCTTTTTCTCTTTCCCTTTTTATTTCTTTAGTAGCTCGTTCTTTTATGTTAGCTACTTCTCTTTGTGAATCTTCAACTATCTCAGCATAGACTTTATCAGCTTTTTGCTTATAACTTTCTACTAATTTCAAGCCATCATTTCTATATCTTATAACATCTTCATCATACTTTTGCTTTAATAACTTCGCTCTTTCTTCTTCATCCCTAGCCTTTTTAAAAGCACTTTCCACTTCTTCTTTTCTAGTATTGATAACTGCTAAAGTCTTATTAAATACAAATTTTCTTAGTATTAAATAAAATATAAAGAAATTGATGGTTGATGGTACTATAATACTCCAATCAATATTCATAAGCTACGTTCCACATCATCCTCTTAATTTAATCACAAATATATACTACACTGCCTACTATGTCTTCTTCAAACTGCAACTAATTAAGATATGGAACTACACCCTCCTTCTCAATATTTTTACTAAGATATTAACCTTTTACTCCGAATAATATTAATAATAATCCAAGTAAAAATCCATATATAGCTGTGGCCTCTGATAAAGCTCCCCCTACTATTAAAGCACTCATTATTTTACTGCTAGCCTCTGGTTGTTTTGCTATACTCTCTACTGCTTTACCAGTAGCATTTCCTGTTCCTAATCCTCCACCAATAACCGCAAGTGCTGCTATACCTGCTCCTAATCCTGACATTCCTGCTATAAAAGCTGCTGAATCCATTTATAATTCCTCCTCAAAAATAAATATTTTTTATATTTATAGTAATTTACTATTAATAATTTTTATTTAGTTAAATTTAGTTTTTAATGTTCTGCTGTAATCTTAATATTAATCATTGTTAACATTACAAAAATAATCATTTGTATGGTTCCATCAAATATATCAAAATAGAAATGGAACGGTATCGGTAATCCTATTGCTGCAATAAAATTTAATCCTGTAAGAGCTCCGTATAGAAGTTCCATAATCATTGTTGCTGCAAATATATTTCCAAAAAGTCTTAGACTTAATGATATTGGAAGCATAATTCTCTCCATTATATTTATTGGTAACAACAATGGTACAGGAGATGCATATCCTTTAAAGTAACCCCAAAGACCTAGCTTTTTAATAGTATGCCCTTGAATTACAAAAAAAGTAGTAAGTGCAATTCCTAAGCTTACACTAAAATCTGATGTAGGAGGCTTTATTCCAAATAACCCTACCATATTTAATAAAAATAAATAAATTCCTAAGGATCCTATGTAAGGAATAAAAGGACTTGAACCTGGTCCCATGTTATCTTTAACTACATTAGATAAAAATTCTATTCCAACTTCTACAATGCTTTGTACCTTGCCTGGAACTTTTTTAACCTTTCTACTATATAGAATGGATAAAACCAATGCTAATGCAATAAATACCCATTGCATAAAAACACTTGACATAACTTCATATTTATATCCAAAGATATTAATTGCAAACAAAGGTGCCATTTCTTCCATAACATCATACTCCTTTCTGGCTCTTCAAGCTAAAACCATAACATAATATAGCTAATAGCTGAGCCGTATATCCTGCAATAAAAATAAAAAAGCTCACCTCACTTTTCTTAATTATAGCGAGAGATATTCCACAAACAAGTCCTATTCTAACTATATAGGATAAAAGTATTAATAAACCTTTAAATCTCTTATCCTTCATAATAATCATTTCAGTTGTCAGTGAGTTAATAATAAAATTCACAAAACTACAAATTATCCCCAATAAAAAAAACCAGGATATCCAGTTGAAGAATAACATTAAAATTAATGAAACTATAATTCCTATAATAGAATCAAATAAGCCAACAAGCTTAATAACCTCTGAGCACTCTTTATTCATTGGATTGGACCACCTCGCTTTTGCATATATGATATTATACATCTAGGTTCAAATCTTCTAAAACCTAAATTTTCACCAAATTAGGTCAAATTAGTTCTAAAGAAGTAAATAATCAATAATAGTACAAGTTCTCTCTGCTTTGCTACATTTTTTGAGGTTTTACAATAAAAGGATTATTTTAAAAAACTTTTATTCATTTGTCTGTTAAAACTGAAAATTTACAATAAGTAGTCAAAAGAATTTAAAATATCAATTATTTTCTGAATTAAAAGATTTATTACCAAAATGTTCTCTACTAAGCTATAATAAATCAATTTAAACCTCTACATTACACTTTATATATATATAAGTATATAATTGTATATTCATTGTATGCAATTTTTTATGCATTGCATTTATTGTAAAAACGGATGCTCCGTTTAATTTTACTTAATATTGATTAAATATTTATTAACTTATTCAAAATTCTAACTAATAAGTGCTACTCTTATCTATATAAACATTGTTTTTAGGCTTATTGCTTTACTTTTATCCTTTAAAGTTATTTTTATTGTATCTTATCGGTGCTATTTCTATACTAACCTAAATTATAAATATTTTAACTTTATATTAAAATACACAACATGATATGATCTTAACCTTATCAAGTAATATAATAAAATTATAGTATTTTTTTATTACCTAAAAAAAATAATAAAAAATAATAATTTTCTCTTGATAATTATTATTTAATAGTATATAATAAGTTCATAAGATAAATACATCGAGAAAATCTAAAAACAAAAATTAATATAACATGAAGATTTAAGGAGGAAATATTTATGAAAAAATTTGTATGTACAGTTTGTGGTTATATTCACGAGGGAGATTCAGCTCCAGAGTTTTGTCCAGTATGTAAAGCAGGTGCTGATAAATTTGTAGAAAAATCAGAAGGCAACCTAGCTTGGGCTGATGAACACAGAATAGGAATTGCAGCAGAAGTTGACCAAGAAGTAATCGAAGGATTAAGAGCTAATTTTACTGGAGAATGTACAGAAGTTGGAATGTACTTAGCAATGAGCCGTCAAGCAGATAGAGAAGGGTATCCTGAAGTAGCTGAAGCTTATAAGAGAATAGCATTTGAGGAAGCTGAACACGCAGCTAAATTTGCTGAATTATTAGGAGAAGTGGTTGTAGCAGATACAAAAACTAATTTACAAATGAGAGTTGATGCTGAGCATGGTGCTTGCCAAGGTAAAAAAGACCTTGCTACATTAGCAAAAAAATTAAACCTAGATGCAATTCACGATACAGTTCATGAAATGTGCAAAGATGAAGCTAGACACGGTGCTGCTTTCAACGGTTTATTACAAAGATATTTTGGTAAATAACCCCCCATTCCCCCAATTTAATAAAATTTACCTAAATAATATATGGAGCTCTAGTATTAACTAGAGCTCCTCTTTGTATGTAATCTAATACGTTAATATTATTTTTCTTAGAAAAATACCCTAATTAGAAATCTAAATCTAATCAGGGCAATATTACAATTTTAATAATATACTACTTAGTTCCGAATAAACGATCTCCAGCATCACCTAATCCTGGAACAATATATCCATGTTCATTTAACTTCTCATCTATTGATGCTAAATATATATCTACATCTGGATGTGCTTCCATAACAGCTTTAATTCCTTCTGGAGCTCCAACAAGACACATAAGTCTTATATTTTTAGCCCCTCTTTTCTTAAGAGCATTTATTGCATCTATAGCTGAGCCTCCAGTTGCAAGCATTGGGTCAGTTACTATGATATCTCTATCTTCTATATCTTGAGGTAACTTACAGAAGTATTCTACCGGCATTAAAGTTTCTTCATCTCTATACATACCTATATGCCCAACTTTAGCTGCTGGTATAAGCTTAAGCATTCCATCAACCATTCCAAGTCCAGCTCTTAGTATAGGTACTATTGCCATTTTCTTTCCTGCAAGAACTTTACACTTTGTAATTCCTATAGGAGTTTCAATTTCTACTTCTTCTAGTTGCATATCCCTAGTAACCTCATAAGCCATAAGCATAGCAACCTCTTCTACTAATTCTCTAAAGTCTTTAGACCCCGTATTTATATCTCTCATGAATGCTAATTTATGTAGTATTAATGGATGGTCTATTTGTGTAACTTTACTCATATGTTCTTATCCTCCTAAAATTATTTATTATATTTTTTTTCTATCTCCATTATCTTGTTAACCCTATTCTCGTGTCTTCCACCTTCAAAGGTTGATCCAAGAAATGCATCAACTATATCTAAAGCAAGTCCGGTTCCTACAACTCTTTCTCCCATTGCTAATATATTGGCATTATTATGTTCTCTAGTTGCATGTGCACTAAAAGTATCACTGCATAGCGCTGCTCTTATTCCTGGTATTTTATTAGCTGATATACTTATTCCAATTCCTGTACCGCATATTAAAATTCCATAATCATATTCTTTAGCAACTACTGCTTCAGCCACTTTTTCAGCAAAGTCTGGATAGTCACAAGAATCTTCTGTATATGTACCATAATCCCTAACTTCTATGTTCTTTTTCTCTAAGTGTTTAATTACTTCTTTTTTTAATCTTAAACCACCATGATCACTACCTATTGCTATTTTCATATTTATCCCTCCAATTATACTTTTAATATGTTAAAGCCAGCACTTTTTTTAAGTCTATTCATTACTGCAGTACCTACTCCACTCTCTTCAAATGCTTCACAAAGAATTATATCAATATCTATACTATCAAAACTTCTTAAAACTCTAAATAAATTTTTACCTATATCTTCTATATCACATCTTGCTCCAATAGAAACAATGGTTCCTTTATTATATAAAGATTTTGTTTCATCAGTTGCAATAATTCCAACTTTTTTACCTTGTTTAATATAATTTAATACTATTTCATTAATTTTTGCAACAACTTTATCTATATCACCATCTACTATCTTCACAGGAGCCTTCGGTGCATAATGTCTATATTTCATTCCTGGTGCCTTAGGTTTAAAATCTTCTTTAGGTTTTGATAATATAGATGGATCTATATAAACCTGATTATCCATTTCCCTTAACATCTCTAAGGTTATAGCTCCAGGTCTTAATATACATATAGGGGAAACTGTACAATCTACTATAGTTGATTCTACACCTACAATACTATTTTCTCCTCCTAATATATAGTCTACCTTTCCATCTAAATCTTCAACACAACTTTCCATGTCTGTAGGGCTAGGTCTACCGGATATATTAGCTGAAGGCGCTGCTATAGGTACTCCAGCGGCTTTTATTAAACTTATAGCGATATTATTCTGTGGCATTCTAATTCCCACAGTAGGCAACTTTGCACTAGTAACTTGTGGAACTAGTTCAGTCTTCTCAAGTATTATGGTTATTGGTCCTGGCCAAAACTTTTCTATTATTTCTCTTGCTACAATTGGTACATTTTTAACGTAGGGCTCTATATTATAATCCCCTACATGAATAATAAGAGGATTATCTTGCGGCCTACCCTTTGCCATAAAAATTTTAGCTACTGCTTTACTATCTAACGCATTAGCACCTAATCCATATACAGTTTCCGTAGGGAAGGCTACAAGGCCACCATCTTTTATAACTTTTCCTGCTTCTTTTATTACACTTTCATCTGGAGTCTTCTCACTTAACATCATAACCTTTGTTTTCATACCTATTAACACCCACTTCAATAATCCATTAAAATAAATTTATCATTACAAACCCAAATATAATTCCAAATATAATCCACATTGCATTTGTATAACTACTATGCAATTCATTGCTTTCTGGAAGCATTTGCCCAAAAGCTACATAAAGCATAATTCCACTGGCAAAGGCAATACTATAGCCTAAAAACGCAGATGATATGGAATTAATTAACATACCTATCCAAGCTCCTATCACAGTTGGAAATGCTACTAAAAAACTATACCATAAAATTTTAAATGGTTTCTTTCCAGCAGCTATTAATGGTGTCGCCATGGCAATTCCTTCTGGTATATCATGAATGGATATTAATATACTCATCTTTATACCTAATCCCGAACCCTTAACAAATCCAAAACCCATTATAATACCTTCTGGAAAGTTGTGCATCATTAACCCTAAGGCCATTAATATTGCAACTTTTGTATGATTTATCATACTTGGGTTTCTATCATTACTGTGGCTACTTACTTTAATCAAACAATCTATAAAATATATAACTATTACTCCAATAATTATAACTATGAGAGTTCTAATAAAGCCGATCTTATCAATTGATTCTGGTATAAGTTCTAAAAAAATTATTGATATAATTATCCCTGTAGCAACTGCCAATAAAACTCCTAATAACTTGTCAGTAGGATTTTTTAAGGATACTCCAATTAATGCACCAACCATAGTTCCTATTAGAGATACTATAGCAGAAAAAATTCCTATTATAAATATAGTACTATTCATAATTTCTCCTTGAAAATTATTATTAGTAAAATATATTTATAAATTCTATATTTTATTCTGTTTTCTATATTCTTTTATATTAGCTATAGCATCCTCAGTAAATACAGCAGTTACGCAATACTTAAAAAGTAGATCTAATAGCATATATTTCTTTACTCCACCTCGTTTTACTACAAAGTAATAGTAGTCATCATCCTTAGGCATTTTTACTTTAACATAATATTTCCCTATACCATTAAATCTCTCTAGCACTTTATTCGTAACCAATCTCAATCTTTTATTTCTAAACTTAGACTTTGTTATTATCAATATATCAAAGTATTTTTCTTGAGGTATTGTATGAATAATTGCTACTTTACTATAGTGAATTTTATATTTTATTCTACCGCCTAAAATAGATATTAGTATTTTATCTTCATATAATTGAAATTTTAAATATTCTTCATTGTATCTCATTAGTACAGAAAATAATATTAAACTTTCAATAACACAAAGATATATAATAAAAAATATATTTATTTGTTTAGCTATAAGCAACACTATAGGCAATATTATAAAAATAAAGCCCATAGATAGCATAAACCTTTTGTAAGATTTTCTTTGCTTCTTTAGGACTTTATCTATATCCATTAAGTAATCCTCCACCTTACAAAATTTAACATCTAAATACCATTTCCCATTGCCTTCATTTTTTCGGCTTGGTCAGCAGTTATTAACCCATCTAACATTTCATCTATATCTCCATCTAGAAACGCTTCAAGCTTATACAGCGTTAATCCTATTCTGTGATCTGAAACCCTTCCTTGAGGATAGTTATAGGTTCTAATTCTTTCACTTCTATCTCCAGTTCCAACTTGACTCTTTCTATCATCTGCAATTCCTTTAGCTCTTTCTGCCTCTGCTGCTTCATATAGTCTAGCTCTTAATATTTTCATAGCCTTTTCCTTGTTTTTAAGCTGTGATTTTTCATCTTGGCATGAAACTACAAGTCCTGTTGGTAAGTGAGTCATTCTTACTGCTGAATCTGTTGTATTAACGCACTGTCCACCATTTCCTGAAGCTCTAAACACGTCTATTTTTATATCATTCATATTTATGTCGATATCTACGTCTTCAACTTCTGGAAGTACTGCAACAGTGGCTGTAGATGTATGGATTCTACCACTTGATTCCGTGTCAGGTACCCTTTGAACTCTATGCACTCCACTTTCATATTTTAATTTACTATAAGCCTTATCACCCTTAACCATGAATACTACTTCTTTAAATCCACCGATATCAGTTTCATTAGCACTCATTATTTCTACTTTCCATCTGTTACGCTCTGCATATCTTGTATACATTCTAAATAAATTGGCTGCAAATAAGGCTGCTTCATCTCCACCAGCTCCACCTCTAATTTCTATAAATACGTTTTTATCATCATTAGGGTCTTTAGGTAATAATAATATTCTTATTTCTTCCTTAGACTTATCGCATTGTTCCGTTAATGCCTTTATATCTTCTTGAATCATTTCTCTCATTTCTCTATCTGATTCTTCATTTAGCATTTCTTTATTTTCAGCTAATGCATTTTCAGCATCTCTGTATTCTCTATACCTTCCTACTATTATCTCTAATTCTGCATGCTCTTTACAAAGTTTTTGCCATTCCTTTTGATTAGCCATAATACTAGGATCACTAATCATATTTGATAATTCATCATATTTGTTTTCTAAAAAACCTAATCTCTCTAACATATATTAACACTCTCCGTAATTTAATCATAAATCTTAATTTTTTACATCATTCCATTATACCATAAAAATATTATTTATGGTAACTTTCCTATGACAACTCTGTTATTTCCACCCAAATCCCTTAAACTATATATATCACTAAATCCTTCAGTTTTCATGATAGATTTTACTTCCATTTCCTGATCATGTCCTATTTCAAAGCACAAATATCCATCAGAGGAAAGTACCGCTTTTCCTTCTTTGCATATCATTCTATAAAAACCAAGCCCATCTTTACCTCCTGAAAGAGCTAGATGAGGTTCATAGTCTTTAACATCTTCCATAAGCGTAGGAATTACTTCCTCCTTAATATATGGTGGATTTGACACTATCATATTAAATTTTAAACCTTCTTTTATAGGTAATTGAAATAAATTACTTTTATTTACATTGGTCTTTTCTCCTAAATTTAAATCTGAAATATTTTTTTTAGTTACATTTAATGCTATATCACTTATGTCGTATAACCACACTTTGCTATTTTTCACATAATGGCCTATTGAAATTCCAATAGCTCCACTTCCACAGCACATATCACATATTAAACTTATATTATTTTTCTTTATTATAGAAATACACTCTTCTACTAAAACTTCTGTATCTGGTCTTGGTATCAACACTCCCTCTTCTACAAAAAAGTTAATACCCATAAATTCAACTTGCCCTAGAATATATGCCATAGGTTTTTTGCAACTTCTTAAATTTATTAGTTTAAAAAACTCTTGCTCTTTATCTAAAGTTAATATTTCTAACCTGTTCATAATTATATACAACTTTTCTACATTTAAAACCCTACATAATAGAAGCTGTGCATCTATTATGTATGATTCAATATCACTACTTTTTAATATATCATATGCCTTTATTAACGCTTCATTTATATTCATATTGTTCCTCATTCACTATAATTCATTCTAACCCCTCTGCAGCTTTTAATGAAGTTATTGCAACTTCAAGCATAGATTCATCCGGTTCTTGTGTTGTTATTTTTTGCAAAAGTAACCCTGGCCATGCAATAATTTTTGATATTTTACTATCGCTCTTTCCTAGCCATTTTATAACCTCATAAGTTACTCCAGATACTACTGGTAGTAATAATACTCTAGAAATCACTCTCTGACCTATAGATTGCCATCCCGTGAAGGAAAATATAATTATACTAATAACCATAACTAAGAATAAAAAATTAGTTCCACACCTTGGATGGAGTCTTCCAAATTTCTTAGCATTTTCTGGTGTTAAATCTATACCACTTTCATAGCAAAATATAGTTTTATGTTCAGCTCCATGATATTGATATACTCTGTTTATATCTTCTAGTTTTCCAACAATAAATATATAGCCTATAAATATTATAACTCTTATTATCCCTTCTATAATATTTAAAACTACCACATTAGATGTTATTGTTTTTTTCACCAAACTAGTCAATGCCGTTGGTAAAATAAAAAAGAGCAATATAGAAAAAACTATGGAAAGAACTAATGATATACCCATTAGTACGCTATTTCCTTTCTCCTTAAAAACTTTCTCAAACCATTTATCAAATTTAGATTCTGACTCTTCCTCATCATCCTCAAAGAAGGAAGCTGAATACTCTAAGCTTTTTATACCTATAATTAAAGATTCTATAAGCGATATAAATCCTCTGATTATAGGAAATCCAAAAAATTTATTTTTCTTAGTCAAGCTTTCACTTGATTCTTTTTTAACTTCAATACTACCATTAGGAAGCCTTACAGCAGTAGCAAGCCCCTTAGTTCCCCTCATCATTACACCCTCTATAACTGCCTGTCCCCCGACCGTTGTCTTCTTTTCCATTTTTACACCTACCTTCTATTTCTTTCTAACTTCATAATACTATTTTAATATAAGTATCCTATTATTTTAGTTGTTATTTACTATTTAATGTTTCTTCTTCATACTTAATATAACATTCTGCACAAAGAGACTCGTACTCTACATTATCTTCATTATCAATAGCAACTTGATTACCTTCAAAAACAAATTTACCATTAATCTTTCTTCCATTTAATATAGCTTTCTTACCACATTTACAAATTGTTTTTAGCTCCTCTAAACTATGAGCTACTAGTAAAAGTCTTTCACTACCTTCAAAGCCTTCCATCTGAAAATCTGTTCTTAAACCATAGCATATCACTGGAATATTTAATTTAACAGCTATCATAAACATTTCATCGACTTGAGCTTTTGTAAAAAACTGAACTTCATCTGCTAGTATGCAGTGAATTTGTCCATTTTTCTTTATATAATCTTCTACAGTAGTAAAAATATTCTCTCCTTCAGAAAAACTTAAATCTACTTCTTTTGTAACTCCAAGCCTAGATACAATTTTATTTCCTCCCTTTGTATCAGTCTTGGGTTTAATTATTATTACTTTCATTCCTCTTTCTTCATAATTATAAGCTACTTGAAGAAGATTTGTGGACTTTCCACAATTCATTGCTCCATATCTAAAATATAGTTTACTCATAGTAATATTCCTCCAAAGTCCATCAATTAATCACACAATATTATTTTAGTAGAAAAAACTCCATTAATCAAATTAATATTATAAGTACATTTTCAAAAATAAATATTTTATCCGATGACTACCAG
>NZ_DHYX01000030.1:16711-21750 GCF_002414285.1 Clostridium sp. UBA5119
TCCAAACTATAACGACGAAGCTGTTGTTAAGTGTGCTTGTGGTAATACTTTTGTAACAGGTTCTGTTAAATCAGAATTAAAAGTTGATATTTGTTCAAAATGTCATCCATTCTTTACTGGTAAGCAAAAGAATGTAGACGTTGGTGGAAGAGTTGACAAGTTTATGAAAAAATTCAACCTTAAAAGCGAATAATCATATATATTTTTATGTAGGAGAAGAATACTTCTCCTATTTTTTTATGTCCAAAAGCCATAGGTATAAACTCTACCTATGGCTTTTCATATAATCTATTTTAATATATCTTGATTTTTAGATACAATTTCAAAAAATTCTTCATTATTGTTAGTTTTTGATAAAATTCCTATAAGTTTTTCAGTAACAGCTTGAGGGTTCCCTGTCTTATACATAATCTTTCTTATGTTATAACTAACTTCAAGCTGTGATTTTGTAAGAAGCAAATCCTCTCTACGAGTTCCTGACTTATAAATATCTATAGCTGGGAAGATTCTGCGTTCTTGTAGCTGTCTATCAAGGTGTACTTCCATGTTACCAGTACCCTTAAACTCCTCAAAAATCATATCATCCATCCTACTTCCAGTCTCAACCAATGCTGTAGCAAGAATAGTTAAACTTCCGCCTTCCTCAACATTTCTAGCTGCGCCAAAAAACTTTTTAGGCATAAGTAAAGCTCCTGTATCTAATCCACCTGATAGAGTTCTACCCGTTCTAGTTATTGTTAAGTTATAGGCTCTAGCTAATCTTGTTAAACTATCTAAAAGAATTATTACATCTTGTCCTTGTTCTACCATCCTCTTTGCTCTTTCAAGTACCATATAAGCTACCTTCGCATGATGTTCTGGCTCTTCATCAAAGGTTGAGTAAATTACATCTCCCTTAATAGATCTTTGCATGTCTGTAACCTCTTCTGGTCTTTCATCTATAAGAAGTACTATAACTTTAACTTCTGGATGATTCACTGCTATACTATGAGCAATTTTCTTTAAGATAGAAGTCTTTCCCGCTTTAGGTGGAGCAACTATTACACCCCTTTGACCTTTCCCTATAGGTGATAATATGTCCATTAATCTAGTTGATAAATCTTTAGAATCCTCAGTTTCTAATTTCAATCTCTCTGTAGGATATATAGGAATTAGTCTCTCAAAAGATGTTCTTCCAACAGCTCTCTCTGGATTTTCACCATTTATTTTTGTTACTTGTAGAAGAGCTTGATATTTTTCTCCTTCTTTAGAACTTCTTACTTTACCTTCTACTTCATCACCATTCTTAAGATTAAATCTTCTAACTTGGGATATTGAAACATATATATCGTTATTTCCACTTAAATAGTTATTCATTCTAAGTAATCCAAAATTAGCATTGTCACTTAATTCGAATATTCCTTTTGATGTTTCTGATTCACTTATTAAGCTCTTTAATCTTTCACGCTTTTCTTCTATACTATCAACCTTTTCTTCCACTACAGTTTCCTTTGATTCTTCATTATCCAAACCTTTACTAATAACTTCATTTTTACCATTATCTTCTTCTACATCTTTTTTAGTAAGTTTCTCCTTAAGAATTATACCTTCTTTTTTTATTTGAGCAGGTTGTATTTGTTCATCATCCTTATGGGAATCTTCTTCATTTTTAATCTCAATAGATTTTAAAGATACTCTTTCAATTTCTTCAATTAATTCATTCTTTTTAAACTTAGTAATATTTTTTATTCCTAATTCCTTTGCAATACTCTTTAATTCTATAACACTCATGCTATGTAAATTTTCACTATTCAAAGGATCACCTCCTAATTGTATATTTCATTTAAATGTAACTTTGGAAAATAATATTTATATGATTAATATAATTCGATATTATTTATAAATGATAGAAGTTTGAAGCTTTCTTTTAAAATGTATTAAAATTTTATATTGTTTATTTAATATATTCATATAATTATATATAACTAAACTTGTTGTAGTATAGATTTTACTATATAAGTATACACTATATTTTCAAAAAATCTATTACGAAGTAATATATTTATTTTTATATCAATAAATATTTTACTTTAGGTTGAAAAATCTAAGAACTCTGTTTATCATTTTAACCAAACATATCTATACATATACAGAACTAAACTATTTAAATAATCTATTATAATTTTAAACTACTTATCCTTATCTATCAAATCCATTATATTATACTTAGTTATTTTATATTGAAGTGTTTGCCTTGGTATATTAAGAAATTTACTTGCTTTACTTACATTTTTACTATTAATAATTAAAGCTTCCTTTATATATTTAATTTCCATATTCACAAGTTTATCTTTAAGGGACAAACTTTCAGTAATATTTCCTAATTGCAAATCAGATATTTCAATAACTCCACCTCTTTTATAATTTAAAGCACCTTCGATTAAATGTTCTAATTCTCTCACATTTCCATCATAGTCTTTTTTCATTAAAACTTCTAATGCATAACTATCTATTCCATTAACACTAGTACCCAATCTTTTATTATGTTTTTCTATAAACATTGATACAAGCATAGGTATGTCCTCTTTTCTAGCATTTAATTCAGGCATGTTAATTCTTATAACATTAAGTCTATAGTATAAATCTTTTCTTAATTTATTACTCTTAACTAAAAAATCAGGATTCTCATTTACTGATGCTATTATTCTTATATCTGTTTTTCTAGTGCTAGTCTCACCTATTCTTCTAAATTCTCCTTCTTGAAGAACCCTTAAGAACTTACCTTGAAAAACTATATCCATTGAATTTAACTCATCTAAATACAAAGTACCACCATTGGCTATATCAAATAACCCTTCTGACTCTATAGCTCCAGTAAAACCACCTTTTCCTACTCCAAAAAAAATACTCTCTAGCAAGTTGTCTGGAATTGCAGCACAGTTCTGTGCTATAAAGGGCTTTTTTCTTCTTATTGAACTATTATGTATAGCTTGTACGATCAATTCTTTTCCTGTGCCAGTATCACCATAAATGAAAATTGGAGATTTTGAATTACACACCTTCATAGCTAATTCTTTAACATTTCTAATTCCCTTACTATTACCAATTATATCTTCAAAGTTATACAAAATTCACAACCCCTTTAATAATAGAAGCTATGCATTATATAATTCTGCATAGCTTCTAAGTAAAATATTTTTGTACTATTTAACATTTATGGTAGTTACAAGCTTAGTATTAATAATTTGGTCTTTAGCTATTATTACATCATAGTCAACTTTTACTTTACCACCAGCTTCATTCATATCTATATGTACATCATTAGTTTTAATTTTAATAGACAATCCACCATGAGGAGTATTATAAAGAATAGACGAACTACTCCCATTTTTAAACTCCATATTAGTATTTACGTCTCCTTCTCTTATAAGATTAAAATAATTTTCACCTATTCTAAAAGTAGTTAATGTATCCCCTAAACCCGAAAGTTCTGTTTCTTCATATGTAGCAACATACTCATCATCTTCTTTGAAAAATAATCCTGGACTAACAATTTCAATGCATTCATCCTCATCATTATTCTGTATACTACTTACTCTAATTATAGCATCCTTATCCATAATATTTACCTCTATTCTTCCTAAGAATCTTATTTAAAATATATTTAAACTCTAAGGCTATTTTATTTACTCTTCTAAAAACTTTTCTATATAAGATAAGAATTTATTTCCTCATCAGTTGCACAAGTTTCTTCTACAGTTCTGTGATCTTTACTTCCAAACTCTGAATATCTAACAGTGACATTTGGTTCATCTTTACCTTTACTATATCTTATTGCAATCTTAGCTGCAATAGATATTACTTCTTCTGTTGCTTCGCCTATAATTACTATCATAGAACCATTAAAGTCCTGAACTAACAGTATTGTATCACCTTCATTAAGAAGACTTTTTATCATTTCTCCTTCTTCTTGAGTTCTTGTAGATATAACCTTAGCCTTAGGTGTAACTCTAAAATGACGACCTATTCTAAGTAATTCAAGTTCTCGTTCCTCTGGATTTTGGTTATGAGATAAAAGTTCTTTTAACCTAACAGAATAATTTGGTTCTGTTAATTTGCATCCTCCTGCTGGTGATGGATATTCCTTTATACCCCATTTATCAGCAAGTTCCATTTGAACCTTTCTTCCTCTACCTTGAATATTTAAAAGATTTTCCCTATTTACAAGTCCCTTCTCTTCCATCTCTGTAGGTTTAAGATTTTTAGCACAAAGAGGACGAAGAATTTTGCTTCCTATCCCACTTTCATTCTTAACTTTATCTAATGCACTTCTATTTTGAGACATAGGTCTTTGATTTAAAACCTCTCCAGTTATAATAAAATCTGCATCTAATTTTTCTAAGAGTTGTCCACAGTACTTCATCATCATAGCATGACAATCAATACAAGGATTCATATTTTTCCCATATCCGTTTTTAGGATTTTTAACCATCTTAAAATGTTCTTCCTTAAAATCTACTACTTCTAAAGGAATATCTATCTGTTTTACCATTCTTCTTGCATTTTCTTCGTTAAAAAAATAAGATTTAAAGCATATTCCAATAACCTCAATTCCTTGATCTTTAATTAACTTTGCTGCAAGAATACTATCTAAACCGCCTGAAACCATAGCTAATGCTCTTGTCATTTTTTCTTCACCTAACTCTCTTAGTTTCTTTATCTTTGTATCTTTTGCTCTAATCTATAGTATATTAATATCTTTCTTATGGAAANNAAATAACACATATAATAATATTACTATTTTCTTTTATTACTAGCAACTTGAAAGTAATGGTTAGTAAATTTTACTTACTAACCTCTTTCAACTGCCAGTTCAATTAACCTATCTATAAGATTACTATAGGATAACCCTGTAGCTTCCCACATCTTAGGATACATGCTTATACTTGTGAAGCCTGGTATAGTGTTTACTTCATTTAAATATATTTCTCCACTTTCCTTATCTACTAAAAAGTCCACCCTAGCCATACCTGCACAATCTAACTTCTTATAAATTTTAA
>NZ_DHYX01000030.1:21884-22640 GCF_002414285.1 Clostridium sp. UBA5119
CAAGTACAGAAACTTCTATTTCCCTAGCATTTAATCCTTCCTCCACAAGAATCTTTCTATCATGTTTTAAAGCTTCTATTAATCCATTTTCAAGACTTTCCCTATCATGAGCTTTAGTTATTCCTACAGAAGAACCACTGTTAGCCGGTTTTACAAAACAAGGATACCCTAACTTATGTTCAATTTCATTTATAAATTTTTCACTATCATTTCCATAATCAAAGGCATTTACCACTACATAGTCTGCTTGTTTTATACCTTCATGTTCTAAAAGATATTTCGTATAAACCTTATCCATACATACAGCTGAACTCATAACTGAAGGACCTACACATGGTAATTTCATCAGTTTACATAGCCCTTGAATAGTACCATCCTCACCATACATACCATGAAGTACAGGAAATACTACATCTACCTCTTTATTTAGTAATAATTTAATTCCATCTTCAACTTGATTTTTAAAGTCTTCTTCCCATTTTCCATTTCCTATATTCTCCATATCACCTTTATAAAGAAACCATTTTCCCTCTTTAGTTATACCTACTGGAAATATACTATATTTTTCTTTATCTATATGATTTAGAACAGATGTTGCAGATACCCTAGACACCTCATGTTCTGTTGATTGTCCTCCAAATAGTATTGCTACCTTCTTCATATTTATCACTCCTAACAATAATTTTATCCTTGGTACAATCTATTCATTGTTAAAATTAACAGATTTCTTAACTCCTTTGAAGCTTACTAACAGAA
>NZ_DHYX01000030.1:22667-29657 GCF_002414285.1 Clostridium sp. UBA5119
CCTTTAGGGGAAATCGTTATCCAGGGACGTAGCAGCTCTTACACTCCCGCTTTGAAAAAGATGAGAGTATTAGAGCTGCTAGTCATCGGATTAAATAGTGAACATAAATAAATTATACTCCTTATATTTTATATATGTTCACTACCATATTCAATATTATTTAAACAGATTTTTCAATATATCTTCTATTTTAAATTTTATTACTATATTATTATCTTCCGTATTATCCGCTAAAGCATCACCAACTTCTTTAATCTCCTCTATTTTTTCACTACTAACATTTTCTGAATTAGTGTTATCCACCATATTGAATTCTTCATCATCTAAAACTTTTTTCATTTCCTCTTCAGTCTCTTCATATGCAACTTCACCTTTTGTTATATCTACAAAACATATAGGAGGAAACATAACACACCACCAATTTTGGCCTTCACCAGTTCCAATTATTATTCTATATGCTTCATATTCTCCTTGAGGCAAAGTAATATTACCATAAGTTTTAACAGGAAAATTCTCCTTATCTAGGGTAGATTCTACAGAATAGTCATAACCATTTTCTTTTATAACTTCTCTCGCTATCTCAAGAACTTTTTTGTTTTCTCTACTTAAAATCTCTCTCGATTCTTCTATATTTTTACTGTTTTTTAAAAGTGGTTGTACATATTCTAAAACTTTATCTCTAACTTTAAGCTTTAGATTTTGATCTTTCTCGCTATCACTATTAGCAATAACGTGAAACCTAATTAACTTTCCTGATATATCTTCTATTGAAACATTATCAGACATCTTATTTTCAGAAATAAAATTAGCTGCTTCAACTCCCTGTATCTTAACTAAAAGTATAACTATAAAAAATATGGTAACAACTATAGATATAATTTTTTTCATTGTTTCTTCCTCCTAAAACTTAAAATCATATCTTAATTGTTACCACATGGACAAGTTATATTCACTTTTATTAATAATTTTATTAATATTATAGAACACCATACTTTTAATGTTTAATTTGATAACCCTATATTTCTTATATCATTCTTCACTTCAATAGATATTTCTGCATTTTCAAGAGCCTTTGGCCAGTTATCTTTTACGTCATTCCAAATTCCTTTATGAAACCTTCTAATATCACTTCCAATATCTAATACATCTACTTTTAAATTATTTCTAGTAAAATCTATAAGCTCTTGGAAGTCCTTTTTCATAGACTCATTAAATTGTTGTTCAATCTCCTTTATAACTTCACTATCTAAAGATTCTGCTTTAGCATAATACCCCTTTAAAGTACCTTCTGTATCAATGGTGTACTTAAGCTTTAATTTATTATCTTCATAGTCTATATGTAAATCTCTATCTACATTTTTTATATAGTAATCTATATTATGCCCTTCTTTATTTATAGCCTTTCTACAAGAACCAATATCTCCTCTAAGTATTTGAATATCTGTCATCTGATTATTATCCAAATAATCCTTTATGGTAAAATCTTTTATAATAGCCATACCTGTAAGCTGTATATCTTTTTCATTTTCAAGAGAAAAAACTGGTAACGCACTAGAATTATAAGATTTAACCATATCTATGTATTTTGTTAAATTTACAGGTGCTACTGTCCCATTTTTACTACTGTTACCCATAAGACTAGTAATATAATTATCAATATTTTCTTCAGTTACAGGCTTAACTTCCACATAATCCTTGGCCTTCCCTTTAACTATAGTCATCATAATTGTTCTATTTAAACTTGGTTCTCTTTCAATATAATCCATTACTTCTTGTAAAACTTCAGGATACTTAAATAAGTCTTCACTTAAAAGTAATAGTTTACTATGTCCAAAGTGAAGAGTTCTACTGCTCTTTGCAAGGGCTTTAAAGTATGTATCCGTCATTGAATACCCTTCTACCGTTATAGAAAGTTCTGAAGCAGTACCCTTTTTAGAATCCATATTTCTAATGTCTGGAAATCCATAAGTAACTCTTAATGTATTATTTTCTTCAATACTCTCTTTTGATGTATTGTCCTTAGAATTTATTATTTCACTTCTAGCTTTAATATCTTCACCTACATCTATTGCTATGGTAGATACAAAGGCTTTTCTATCAATCTCTACACTATCCCAACATCCAGTAAGAAGTAAAGATATTATCATTATAGGAATAAGTTTTATTATCTTATTCTTCACTTTGCATCCTCCTTTTCTTTATATAGCTTAATAATAGAGTTATTCCTATCACAACTATAATTGTTGTAATGAAACCAATTCTTAAGTAACCAAATTTTAAATTTCTAACTTCTATAATACTTTTAGGTATCATAGCTGCTAAATATACTATAGGGACATATATCATAGATGATGTTCTAATATCATCTAAATTAAGACTCTCTTTTAATATGGAAGAAGCAAAGTAATATATATTAGCAAAGGATGTAAAATAAAATATTACCCACAAGGACATAACTAAACCATCCCATTTTTCCAAAAATCCACTTCTTGAACTTATAGATTGTAGCATTGTTATGGTTGGGAATATACTTTCAGCAGTTTGTACTGATGATAAAGTAGCAGACACTAAGATAAATATTATTACATAGAACAGACCTACAAAAATACTACTTCTTCTCAAAATAGGACCAATTTTTCCTTTTTCTCTTACATAGGGTATCAAAATAAAAGCAATAGAAAAGCCATTAAACAAAAATAACATTTCAAAACTAGATATAAAGTAGTTTTGAATAGGCGAAGCACCTATTGGTAAAAGATTTTTAAAATTTGCTTCTGGTAAAGTTAACAATAAAATTATTGCTAAAGGTAAAAACATAACCCAGAAGGCTATTTCATTAAAATGTACTACATTAGCAAGGCCTCCACGACTTAAATACATCCCTATAAATATAAATGTTATTATTATTACTTCAGTAGGTGTATTAACTAAAAGATACATGGTTATAACCTCAGAAAATACCCTAAGAGAAAATGATAATACAATTATTATCACCAATGAATATATTAAAGATATTATTGTTCCTAAAACGCCTCCATAGGTATCTTTTAATATAGGTGTAATATCCTTATATTTATTTATTTTAACTATTTCGTATATACAAAAAAGAATTAAACAAATTGCAATTCCTGCTATTATTGCAGATATCCAACTATCCGCTCCTACATATTTAGCTACAATAGCGGGAGCATAAAAAACTCCTACCCCTATCATGGATACTGATAAGCTAGCAAAGAGTGCAAATTCTTCAATAAATCCTTTATTTTTCATATTTCAACCTCCCAGCTATGGTAACACCTTATTTAGTACCACCTTGTCTTTTAGTTTTTTGTCTTACTTCATCTCGTGGTTTTAAGAAATGTGGCCTATCTTTAAAGACTTTAAGTGGCATTCTTACATATAGGTCTTTTAAATCACTCCAAATTAAATCTACTGCTGGAGCAAGGTATGGTATTCCAAAACTTTTTATTCTCGTCAAATGAATTATTAAGAATATAATACCTAGCATTATTCCATACAAACCAAAGACTGCTGCTAGAATAATAATCATTATTCTAAAATAAGTAAAGGCCGAAGTTACTGTATAGTTAGGTATTAAAAATGTTGTTATTGCTGTAAGTCCTAAAACTATGACCATTATAGGACTAACGAGTCCCGCCTCTACAGCCGATTGACCTATTATAAGTCCTCCAACTATACCAATAGTAGAACCAACTGGTTTCGGTAATTTTATAATAGCTTCAACTAGAAAAGCTAAACTAGCTTCCATGAGTAATACCTCTACATAGGCAGCAAAGGGTACTCCCTCTCTAGATGAAGCTATAGCATATGCTAGTTTTGTAGGAATTAAGTCTGTGTGAAATGTGGTTACAGCTACATACAAAGCAGGTAAAACTAAAGATACCAGTATTCCTACAATTCTGATGAACCTTACCATACTTCCACTTATCCAACTTGTATAGTAATCATCTGGTGATTGAAAGAAATCCACTAACACCGCTGGAACAATTAATGCAAAAGGTGATCCATCTACAATTATTCCTATTCTTCCTTCATATAAAGCAGCAGCTACCACATCTGGTCTTTCAGTACTTTGTACTTGAGGAAATGGAGTTCTATCATTATCTTCAATAAATTGTTCAACATAACCACTATCTAAAATTGCATCAATATCAATTCTATCTAATCTTTCCTTCAATTCTTCTAATACATCAGTATTTACTATGTCATCTATGTATACTATAGCCATATCGGTTTTAGATCTAACACCACATTGTCTTCCCTCAATTTTAAGGCCTACATCCCTAATTCTTCTTCTAAGAAGTGCTGTATTAAACCTAATAGTTTCTGTAAAACCTTCTCTAGATCCACGTATTACAGTTTCTCCTGAAGGTTCACCAACTCCACGATTAGGCCAAGCTCTATTAGCTACCACTAATGCTCCTTGTAGGTTATCAATTAAAACTAAACTTTCACCTGATAATATTGCAGTAATTCCATCACTTAACTTATTAACTTCTCTCATATCAGATATAGCTATAATCCTATCTTTTATTTCATTAGAATCAGTTACATCTCCACTCATCTTCATCATAGGTTCAAGTAAAAAATCATTTAATAATTCCTTATCTGCCATACCATCTATATATATGACTCCACAAAGGATATCTCCAAACTTAAATTCCCTAAATACCATGTCGGATGTATCTTTAAATAATTTCTTAAGATAATCCATATTCTCTCTTGTGCTATTAGAAATATGTTCACGAATTTGATCCTTCATATAGATATCTCCTTCCCTTCAGTGCCACAAAATTAAAAATCTAATTTCTTCTGTATCTATTATTTTAGATAACGATTCCTCTCAGAATAAACATTCCAACCACAACTAACATCATAGCTATCCCAATTACTAAGCTTTGTTTTTTAGCTTTATGCTTATCCTCTCTTGAAAAATACCTTACGTCGCTACCTACCATCATATACCCAGATACTAATATTAGTATTACTAGGTATATATCAAATCTTTCAATTAAAAGTCTCATCATAAATTATCATCCTTCAAATTTATATTTTAATTAATCAGTTATCTAGAGCCTTAACAATTTCATGCAAACCTAGTTTTACCTTAATATAAAGTTTATATTCATAAACAGAGTTCTTTGCTTCAAAGGGAGTCTTTGCTCACACTGAAGCTTACTAATAGAATTCTTAGCATAAACCTTTAACCTTCTTAAAATCTAATTTAACGAAAAAATAAGAGTGCAATTCTCCTTGAATTACTCTCTTATCTCTAATTATATTAGGGCTATTATTTTACTAAAGAAATTCTAGATGGTTCTTGTAACAAAAACCTCTTTATACTTATCCCGTAACCTATCCGCACACTGATTTGCTTTATTAATGTCATTAAAAAAACCAAAAACAGTAGGTCCACTTCCACTCATCATTGCTCCTAGTGCGCCTTCTTTGCACATAAAGCCCTTTATATCCTCAATTTCCTTATGGTCCTTTATTGTTACAAGCTCTAGTAAATTCATCATATTATCAGCTACATATTTAACATCATCCCTAGCCATAGCTTTTATAACACCTTCCACATCTGGATGAACCTTTACCTCATTAAGCTTAAAACCCTTATAAGTATCCACTGTAGATACCCCAAAATTTGGCTTAACAACTACCATTAGTTTATCTTTAAAATCCTTAAGGGGAGTTATAACTTCTCCAATCCCTTCACAAAGAGCCGTTCCCCCTTCTATACAATATGGTACATCTGCTCCCAGTTTAACTCCAAGTAATCTAAGCTCTTCATTACTAACATTTGGCCTATATATATCCCTCATAGCTCTTAAAGCTGCTGCTGCATCAGTACTTCCTCCTGCCATACCAGCTTCTACAGGAATATTCTTTTCAATATGAACTTCCATCTCTCTTTTTATGCCATAGGTATCACAAAATAACTCTATTGCTTTATATACAAGATTTTTATTATCTGTAGGGACAAACTCCTTATTACTTGTAATATGTATTCCTTCTGCTCCTTTATTAAAAGTTAATTCATCATATATATTAACAGTTTGCATAATCATCCTTAAAAGATGATATCCATCTTCTCTTTTCCCAATAATATCAAGGACTATATTTACTTTACCATAAGCTTTTACCTTCATCTATTCATACACCTCACTACAAATGAGAATAATCCTTTTTATCCTTTACGTCAAGAACTCTATTTATAAGTGTGATACTCAGCTTAGCAAAATAAAATACCATGAAATATAGAGCTAATGCTACACTTCATGGCATTTCTATTTAATAAAAATATTAGATTATGCTATATCTAATTTAAAATCTTTAAACTGTAGCTCTTCCTGGTATAATTAATTTCTGAGATGGCTTAACTTCTTCCCCTTCAGCTAATTCATTAATATTCATAATTTCATCAACTGTAGTCAAGTATTTCTTAGCTATGCTCCAAAGAGTATCCTCTGGCTGAACTACATATATTATTATACTTGCTTTTTTCTCTGGAACTTCACCATCATTAATTGCCATGTTAACAACAAATTTATTTTTAATATTGTAATATACCTTACAATGAACTTTAACAATGGCTCTAATAGATACATTTCCAGCTTCTAAACTTCCCTCTATCATCTCTAGAGATATATTAGCATTTGCTTGCATATTTGGATTTGTTCCAGCTATATCAACCTTGCAACTAAAAGGAATCTCATCCTCTACAGTAACTAAATACTGCTCTTCATCCTCAGTTGAATATAAAACATCAACCTTTAATAATCCTTCAATTTCTATCTTATCATTTTTAATATTTTTATCAGTAATAGATACATTTCCTGTAGTCATTATAACTTTAATTGGTTTTAAATCATCATTCTTTACATCAATATCTCCTTTAACCAAACTTTCAGTATATCCATGACCTTGTATCACATTAATATTATTTTCTTTAATATCCATGTTTAA
>NZ_DHYX01000030.1:29787-32076 GCF_002414285.1 Clostridium sp. UBA5119
CTCTATCTTGAGTCCACCATCATATATTCTTACATCCTTCTTACCAATAGTAACGTCATATTTTATAACCTTTAGACACTCATTTTTATCCATGTCTATTTTAACTTCTGCTTTTCCAACTAATTCAGTTTCTATAGGTTCCATAACCTTATCTACAGTCATAGGGTTCTTTAAAAACTGAATATCCTTTCCTTCATGTACATCTTTAACTATCTCAAAGGAATTTATATTATATCCATTGCACTTACATATAATAAACCCTTGAATAGCTATCTTTCTTTCATTAATAATAACACAATCCATATGTTCAATGTTTAGCTCTATATCGCAATACATATTTGATTGGGCACCAATCATGTCAATAGACTCAAAAATGTTACCGTTATATACTACTGAATGAGCTTCAGTAGCTCCTCCATCTTTAGCCATATAAAGGATAGTATACTGAAGTTGACCCTCTAAATTTACCTTATCAGTTCCAACCTCTTTATTTGTTATCATAGGCTTTACATCTAACATTAGTATATTATCCACATCTGGTAGCGTATCAGGTATAACATATTCTTCCTTTATGAACATCTTTGTGTCATTTTCAGCTATTGATTGCTCATATTCTATATAGTCTTTTATCAAATCCAAATCCATAACTTTCCCTCCTAAAATACCTACTAATAATGTATATATGAGAATGTTATGAAATATAACTACTTATATTAAATTTTCTTAAAAGAATAATTATTATATGCAAAACAAAAGAGGCATTCTTAAAAGAACACCTCTTCATTTTACCCTGCAAACACTAGCTGAACAGTTTTTGTTAGTACATCACTATAGCTATAACTAACAGTACGTTGCACATTATTATCAAGTCTAATTGTAAATATACTGTCATATGTTTTTTCCAAAACACCATCATTTACTACTACTTTACGTCTTCCTCCATTTGCCTTCAATGTCACTTTTTCGCCAACATGACTTTCGATATCTTTTTTTATCGTAGTCAATACATTTCCCATCTTCACAGTAGACACCCTCTTTCTAATATTTCCATAAAGGCTTCCAACTTTATTATAACAGTTCCCTCTCCTTATGTCAAGCAAACTAAATATTTTACAACATTTTAATAATACTTGTCAATGTTAAATATTCGTTAAATTTTTATGTATTATTTTGTTTTTTTAACGCTATGTCATTTATTCAGCTATAATGGCCAGAAACCAACTTGACATTATTATGTGTAGAATTTTTTAGAATATTCACATATAACTATATAAATCTATATTTTTAGATGAAAATGTATGGGAGTTTTAAAAAAGCTGTGGTATAAGTTTAAACTTCCTCCCAAGGATATATTTTATTGATGACGAAAATCCAGATAAAATTATAAGAGCTCATGTTAAAGGTGGCGGATGGGTTTCTTGAAACTAAATGAACAAAATTAAAAATACTAGGAGTTTTATTACTAGTATTTCTATTTATTCAAAATAGATTCTATAAAATCATATTGCTACAAAAACTAGGGTTTAATTCCCCCGTATTTTATAATTATAGTTTTAAGTAGTAATGGAATCACTCTTATGAATAATACTTATATATATATATGGCTATTTATATAGGGGTTTCAGTAACATATGTTTTGGTAACTAATAAAACTTGCAATTGGCTAGGTATATTTGTAGTTGTTTATCTGATTTATGTATTTTTTAGTTATTCTGGTTCATATGTATCATATAAATCACCAAACAATAAAAATACATTAATAGTGTATAATGAACCCGTGTTTCTTAATTCGACAAAGTTAAAGATCAGCAAAGGAACTTGTGTTATATTTAAAAAAGAACTATTCCAAGTCCCTAGTACTGACTCACAAGGGTGGGACGTATTCTGGAGAGACGATAGTTCAATAATATTAACTGGCCCCGCTGTAGCAGGATTTAAAGATCTTTATAAGCATGGTGCTCTTGATAATCATTATATAAACATGATAAAAAAAACAAAATTGAAATACTTTCTGCTGAAGGAATTCTGATAAAAATAGAATAAGACAGATATTCGCTGTGTATATTAGAAAGGCAGATATGTGAGGTACATCTACTATTTTACTATTCTTATCTTGCATAAATAATTGATCAGATTATCCATAACTATAGTATCTATTATATAATTCTAGATTGTGTTTTTTCACATAGCTGACGAAAATAGGATTAATTCCACTAAGAGCAAGATGCCATTTTAAATCTCCGTAGTGTGACATTCTACAGAATGCTGCTATAAATGTAGCTCTGCTTA
>NZ_DHYX01000030.1:32119-56053 GCF_002414285.1 Clostridium sp. UBA5119
AGTAATTTTCTTACCCTTATAATTAAGTGTTTTATATTTTATAAATTTGTCCTGTTTTTTTCAGCATTTTCTTAAATATATTTTCACATATAAATATTTATATATAAAAATAGGTATATATTAACCTATATAACTTTATGCCTATATAACTATTTAACTACATAACTATATAACTAGTTGTTCTGTTCATGCCAGTTTCAGCGTTTTTATCTTATACATATTATAGTTAAAACTATATAAATCACAACTCATTTTCTCATTTTACTTTACATACTGAGATTTAGGATATCCTTCTCTATATTTACCTCTTGTCTGTAATCCTCCTACCCCTTTAATTCCTGTGATTGTATTTTTGATTACATCTTCAATGTTTACTATATCATCGATATTAGTATAAGCCACCTTCTCACAAATTAATACTGGATCTAAACAATGGATGAGGACCCTACTGGGGGAAGATGCAAAATTAGCACCTGCATCAAGCAATGCTTCGTAGTTTGATTGACAAGCACCTGCAAAAATAACCAAATCATCATAATTAGAATTGTAACTTCTTAATAAAGAAACACATTCTACAAAGTATTTTGAGTTCCTATAGTTTCCAAGATCCATATAATCTGATATATTCTTGCTCATTCCATCATGGCCCGTAATTACAACTATATCAGGGTTTATTTCCTTTACTAAATCTAGTATTTGTGAGGGTTGATCCTTTTCTGCTATGACTTTACCTACAGCCTCAATGGATAATTGCTTATATGTTTTTAAACAAATATCTAGGTATTGAGGATCACCATCAATATGAAGAATTTTACCTGGTCTTCCAAAGAATAATTCACTATTTTTAAAAGATGTACCTTTCTTTTCTTTTCTGTTTATCTCAGTGTCTATAACTCTTAATGCAGCGGAAGTCCCTCTTGTATATGACCTTGATAGCAAAACTTTCTTTAGCGCAGTATTTACTTTTTTATTAAATACTTTATCTTTCTCCCCAACTACCTCACTATCAATAATCTCTAAATCATCTTCTATGCTATCTGCCTCAATTCTTATATTTAACCCCTTTAATAAATATTTTTTAACACCCTTATCATCAGTTTCTATATCTATTATTTTAAAGACTATATCTTTATTATAAGATTTTCTCACTACTCTATCACCTATATTCACCTATATCTCTCCTCATAATTTCCTCTTTATATCATATGAACTTTACTTAATAATTGTGAGATATAAACCTACCGAACTCACAAAACAAATATAAAAATATAGTAAAAGATTGATAAAAGTTTAACTAAATATCTTGAAATATAATTTTCATGGGTTATAATATAATTAGTTAAATAAATAACAAAGTTTAGGGGGTATATACTAAATGTCTACTGAAAAAATTGATACAAAATCTATTAAGGAATCCAAGAATGATTCCATTTCAAACTCCAGCCATTCAGATGATAAAGCCATATCATCTATAGATTCTGAAATTAATAAACTTGTTAAAAATGCTCGTGATGCCTACGAGGAACTTTTAACCTTTGATCAAAATTCCATAGATAATATAGTTAAAAAAATGACAATCTCTGCCCTAAGTAAACACCGTGAACTAGCTAAAATGGCTATAGATGAAACAGAAATGGGCGTATACGAAGATAAAATAACTAAAAATATATTTGCCTCTGAGTATGTATACAATAGTATAAAAGATTTAAAAACTGTGGGTATTGTAAATGAAGAAGAAGATTATATGGAAGTTGCAGAACCTATAGGCGTAGTAGCAGGAGTTACTCCAACTACAAATCCTACTTCCACTACAATATTTAAATCCTTAATAGCTATAAAAACTAAAAATCCTATAATATTTAGCTTTCATCCTAGAGCTCAAAAATGTAGTATAGCTACTGCTAAGTTGCTTTTGGATGCAGCTATTGAAGCAGGTGCTCCTAAGAATTGTATTCAATGGATTAGTAGTCCTTCCATTGAAGGTTCACAAAAACTTATGCTTCATCCTGGAGTAGATATTATTCTTGCTACTGGTGGTCCTGGTATGGTTAAATCAGCTTACTCTACTGGAAAGCCAGCTCTTGGTGTTGGTGCAGGAAATGTTCCTTGCTATATAGAAAAAACAGCCAATATTAAAAGATCTGTTAATGACTTAGTGCTTTCAAAATCCTTTGATAATGGTACCATTTGTGCCTCAGAACAAGCAGTTATTATAGATAGAGAAATTAGTGACGAAGTAATTTCTCTCTTAAAAGAACGTAACTGTTACTTTCTTAATAAAGAAGAAATGTTAAAACTTCAAAAGGTTGCTATAGATGAAAAAAGGCAATCTATGAATCCAAACATAGTAGGTCAAGGAGCTACAAAAATTGCAGCGATGGCTGATATTAAAGTTCCAAAGGACACAAAGGTTTTAGTATGTGAACCTGGTGGAATCGGTGCAGAATATCCTCTTTCAAGAGAAAAGCTTAGCCCTATCCTTTCAATGTTTATAGTTGATAGTACTGAAGATGGAATAAAGGCCTCTGAAGATATGATTGCTTTTGGTGGTCTAGGTCACTCTGCTGTTCTTCATTCTACCAATGATCAGGTTATTGAAGAATTCTCTAGAAGAGTTAAGGTTGGTAGAATAATAATAAACTCTCCTTCTTCTCAAGGTGCTATAGGAGATATTTATAATGTAAATATTCCTTCATTAACTTTGGGTTGCGGAACCATGGGTAGAAATTCAACAACTCAAAATGTTAGTGCAAACAACTTAATAAATATTAAACGTGTAGCTAAAAGGAGAGTTAATATGCAATGGTTTAGAGTTCCTGAAAGAATTTTCTTTGAACCTGGGTCCCTTTCATATCTTGAAAAACTTAAAGGTAAAAGAGCCTTCATCGTAGCAGATAAATTCATGGATAGACTTGGATATGTATCTAAAGTAATGGGACATCTTAAGAAAGCTAACTTTGATGTAAATGTATTTTTAGACGTAGAGCCAGATCCATCTACAGAAACTGTTATGAGAGGAACTGCTCAAATGAATAGCTTTGAGCCTGATGTTATTATAGCTCTTGGTGGAGGGTCAGCAATGGATGCTGCTAAAGGTATGTGGCTTTTCTACGAAAATCCCGATATAGATTTTAATGGTCTTAAACTTAGATTTATGGACATAAGAAAAAGAGCTTTTAAGTTTCCTTCTCTAGGTAAAAAGTCTAGATTAGTTGCTATTCCTACAACCTCTGGAACTGGGTCTGAGGTTACAGCCTTTGCTGTTATAACTGATAAAGAAAACAATATAAAATATCCATTAGCCGATTATGAGCTAACCCCTGATATTGCTATAATAGATCCTCAGTTAGTTATGACTGTACCACCATCAGTTACAGCTGATACTGGGTTAGATGTTTTAACTCATGCTATAGAAGCTTATGTATCTGTCATGGCTTCTGATTACACTGATGCCTTAGCTCTTAAAGCTATAGAGATTGTTTTTAAATATCTACCTATTGCATATAAAGATGGAAGTAATGCTTTTGCTAGAGAAAAGATGCATAATGCTTCTTGTATTGCAGGTATGGCATTTACCAATGCATTTTTAGGAGTTAATCATAGTATAGCTCATAAATTAGGTTCAGAATTCCATATACCTCACGGAAGAGCAAATGCTATCATGCTTCCACATGTTATAAAATATAATGGAAGTAATCCAAGTAAGCTAGTAGCCTTCCCTAAATATGAGTATTATAAAGCTCCTGAAAAGTTCATTGAAATAGCAAAATTTTTAGGCTTAGCTCACTCTACCTCTGAAGAAGCTGTAAATAATTTAGTGGAAGCTATCAGAAACCTAATGCTAGAGCTAAATGTTCCAACTACCCTTAGTCAATGTGGCGTTACTAAGGAGCATCTAGATTCTGTACTATATTCATTAGCCGATGAAGCTTTTGAAGATCAATGTACTACCTCAAACCCTAGACTACCTCTAGTTTCTGAAATTGCAGAACTAATTAAGGATGCTTTTTAATAAGGATTTAATTTAAAAAATAAAAAGTTGTGGTATATCACATATTCCACAACTTTTTTAATATGATCAAGGATAATCTCCTTAAATATTATAAAATTCTTTAAATTGTCTCATAAAATTCTCAAATTTTTCTCTTTCTTGTATAAGCTCTTCCATTTTCTTGTTAAAAGTGTTTTGTACCCAATTTACTTCATTATAATAATACCTATTACATATTCTCCAATATCTTTGAGGGAACATCAAGAATGCATATAGCACCATATATTCATCATCCTCTATTGGAGATATTTCATTATAATTATCAATGATAAGCTTTGCTATCTCAAAATCCCATTCTCGCCTCTTTAAAACTTTAATCATAAAATTAGATAAATCAAAAGCTCTGACCTCTCTTTTACAGTAATCGAAGTCTATTATACTTACTTCATTTTTTTCATCTACTATTATATTGTGATAAGTAAAGTCATGATGACAAAAACTTTTTTCTTCCTCAGATATCCTACAAATATTATAATAATTAGATTGATTTAAAACCTCTAGGGCCTTTTGCCCTAAAGCTTTATAATAATCCATTGATTTTATATAATTTAAATCAAAGTCTGTCTTATGATTCCTTTTCTTTCTAACCATTTCTTTCATCTTATCAAAGGATTTTATCCTTTTTTCCATTAAATGAGGCCATCTTCCTAAGTCAGATTTTAATTTACTATTCTCAGATGGTTCATATCCCTTTGACGCTAAATGAAAATTAGCTAGAGCTCTAGATGCCAATATTAAATCATCATCACTATGGAAATCACATTCTCTTCCATCTATCCATTGTGATAAAGTATAAATATCTTCATTTACTAGAGCATATGGTTTTTCCTCTGTATTAAGATAATATCTATCTATGTTCTTAAACCCATTATTGTATAGATGTTCTTTAGCTCCATATACAAAGAATAATTTTTGAGTACCATAGCTTATTTTCTTTAAGCACCTGACACCTTTATTGGTTTTTAATTGATATACACCCTTATTGGGTTTAATACTTTCAATTTTAATATCAAATTGACGTTCAATTTCAAACTCTCCCATCATAATTTCGCACCCCCTCTATAATTTATATGTATCACCAGTATAATTTAGAATAGCCATAACATATTTGAGTTTAAGTGAATAGTATGGATTATAATACCTATTGTAAAGGAGCATTTATATGAATATTGGTATAGACATTAGAGCTGCCAAATGGTACAGAGGTACAGGTATAGGAACTTATTCCTATCAGCTCATAAACGCTATTAATAAAATTGATACCTTAAATAAATATACCCTCTTTAGTGATTGTAATTCTACATCCATAAACTTTAATTCTAATTTTAAAATTTGCTCTACTCCTAATATAAATACTAACAGTTTTTGGGAAAGTGTAAGTCCTCCTATAAATTTAAACAATGAAGATTTAAACATATATCATGTACCTCAAAATGGTATCGGCTTACCTTTGGATCATAATCTTCCTTTTGTTATCACTCTCCATGATACAATTCCATCACATATGCCAGAGACAGTTGGTGATAAATATCTTAGCCTTTTTAACAGTTCCATGGAGAATATAGTAAATAGATGTGATGGTATAATTACTGTTTCTAATTTTTCTAAGGAAGATATATCAAAGGATTTTAATTTCCCCAAAGAAAAAATATATGTTACCTATTTAGCCAGTGAAGATATCTATAAACCCCTTGATAAGATTCTATGCAGTACTATAATAAAAAAATACTATTCTTTGCCTAAAAATTATATTTTGTATACAGGAGGTTTCAGTCCTCGAAAAAACATTTCTGGTCTTATAGAAGCTTTTAGTAAAATTCATGATAAATTACCTAATGAAATTAAATTAGTCATAGCAGGAACTAAGGGTAAATCTTATATTATTTATAAGAATCTTTGTGAAAAGTTAAAAATTACTGACAAAGTTATATTTCCTGGATTCATAGCAATGGAACATATGCCTTATCTATACAATAATGCAGCCCTTCTAGTTTATCCTTCCTTTTATGAAGGCTTTGGACTTCCTCCTATAGAGGCTATGGCATGTGGTATTCCTGTAGTTGCATCCAATGTAACTTCTATACCTGAAATCTTAGGTGATAGTGCTTTACTATGCTCCCCCTATTCTATAGAGGAACTGGGAGAAAGTATTTTAAAGGCACTACTAGATAATGTATTGAGAAATGATTTAATTAATAGGGGTTTTATAAAAGTAAACTCTCTATCTTGGGAGAGTACTGCAATACAAACTCTAGATAGCTATAAAAAAATAATTTCATCAGATAAAAAGGAAGATACATAGAGTATCTTCCTTTTATACTACATCCTAGGGGGGGCTAGGGTGTAGCCAACTTGTAAATATTTTTGAATGTTTCTACCATATCTTGTCTTTCCTCTATATCTTGCACTTTTTTTTGTATTTTATACAGGTAACTATTAAACTTCCAAAGTTTTTTTCTATAAAAATAATCTCTAGATATAGAGTAAAATCCTTCTGGGAATAATAACATTCCATGCAACACTTCGTACTCTTCCTTTGATATAGGTGCTATGGAATTATACTCTTTTATAATTTGTTTCAACACATTGAAGTCATAGCAACTATTCTTTGTGGTCTTATTTATAAAATTACATATATCATGAACTCTTAAATCTATAATGGAATAATCAAAATCTATAAAATATCCCTTATTATCCTTTATTAAGATATTGTGATAAGCTAAATCATGATGACAAAGAATAAAATTATTTTTCTCCTTACATAGCTCCATGTAACATGACTTTTCTAATGCTTCTATACTCTTTTTCATTCTTTCAAGGAAATAATCTACATGAGTAAGAAATATTTCATGAAACTCATTTTTATTCTTATAACTTAGAGTCATAGTCTTCATATTTTCTAAATCCTGAAGCTTTTCCTTATAACTATTTATAAGTTTAAAACCCTTAAATCTGCTACATTCCTTAGAAAATCCTATGCCTCTTGATGCTTCATGCATTTCTGCTAGACTCCTAGCTACTATATTAATATCTAAGGGATTATTGTATTCACACTCTCTGCCTTCTATCAAATCCATAACTACATAGGTACTGTCCTTCCACACTGTGGTGATATGTCCCATATTATTTCGATAAAAATTTATGATTCTATCAAATCCATTGTTTGTTATATAATCTATACCGTATACTATAAAATATAAATCTTCCTTGGTATAATCTATTTTTTTTAATATTTTATTTCCCTTGTCTGTTATCAGAATAAATACCTTTCTTAATGGAATTACATCAGTTACTAAAAAATCATAACTATTGAAAAGTTTTATATCTAAGTTGTATTTACTAAGCCACTCCTTATAAGAAAATCTATTTTCCATAATATTTCAGTCACCTCCTTATATTAAAGACATTTCATCCTCTTTAATACCATTTAATAACCTTCTTATATACTCCTCTTCATTCCAATTTTTTTTATTCTTCTTATATTTCTCATATATCTTAATAAATTCATAGGGATAGGATAAGAGTGCTTTAATGAAGACTTTACTACTTTCACCCAATCCTTCTAACTTACAAAATTCATCTATACACTTATTAAAATCCACCTTAAATCCCTTTCTCTTAAGCTTTACTAAAAAATAATAGTAATCCATCTCTACCATGTTATATGCTATGTCATCGAAATTTACAATTTCTATGGTTTCACCTTTTCCTAGATTATCAAAATCTACATTAGTCAAACATATCTCTACATTATCCATACTTCTTGCAACTAACTCCATATAGCCATTATCCATTATGGTATCAATAACCTTTTCACCTCTATCTAGAACTCTGTCTCCTCTTTCTAAAACTATCTCTTCTACTCTATCTATTGGTCCATTATCTTTAATTTTTTCTAGGCTACGTCTAAATTTTTTAAGCTGAATTTTATCATCTTCAATAAGCTTACAAGTGTGATTATTTATTCTTTTTCTTAAATATCCATTAAAGCCACAAGATAACTTATGGACTTCATTTATAATGTGAATTTGATTTATTACTTTTTCCTCTAATATGCGTCTACTTAAAGTCTCATTATTTTTCAGCATAAAATTTACTTTTTTAACACCCTTAGTACATAAATATTGTTGGAAGCTATCATAAAAAAATCTATTCATTTTATCACCTCTACTTACGTTTATTTTTTTCTACTTTATTTATCTTCTTCAGTATTTCTTCTTTCTCCATTTCAAGCTCCATCATCTTCTTTTTTCTTTTTTTTATTTTCTTTAATTCTTTAACGTAAGCTTCCATGTCCTCTAATCTTTTATCATAATCCTCTATGGTTTTTAGCTCTTCTAGCTCTTCAATAAATTCACCATAATTTTTGTTTTCATTCTTACTCACATAATCCCCTCCTTAAAGATTATCTAGTTTAAATTCCCTAAAGATATTTATAAATTCCTGTCTTTCTTCTCTGTCGTCGGCATAGGCTTTTAGTTTTCTTAAAAAGAAATCCTCTCCCCACATTTTTTTCTCCCAATAATATTGAATTCCTCGTTGCCAATAATCTTGAGGAAATTCCATAAATGCAGCCATGATTTTAATATCATCTTGCTCTAACCTATGGGTTGATTTATAAGCTTTTAATATAATTTTTACTCTTTCTTCATTCCATCTTCCATATTTCATAGCCCTAATTAAAAGGCTAGATAAATCATGTAAATGTGTATCTAAAATGCAATAATCAAAATCGATGATATTAACCTTATTCTCCTTGCCTATTAATACATTATGGTTGGCATAATCGTGATGACAAAATCCCCCTAGCCTTATCTCTTCAAGGATCTTATTTTCATAATTTGTATCACAAAGATTATTAATTGCGCTGTCACATCTCTGAAGCTCATCTTTCATCATACTCAAATAGTACAAGTCCACATCAGTCTTTTTTTCTCTTCTATCTATAATATCTTTGAAGCTCAATATTTCTCCCTTTCTTGTCCTATACACTTCTATCCACTTAAACCAACCAACTCTAGGTTTCATATCTCTACTTACTATAAATCCTTCACTACATTTATGAAGCTGTCCTAATTTTTTAGCAGCTATAGAAAGTTCAATTGGATTTTCATAAGAACTCTCCCTACCATTAAGCCATGGCGTTACATAGGCAAAGTTCTCATGGAATTTTATATAATCCATTCCTCTTGTTGTTCTTATTATGTTTGGTACATACTGAAATCCATTGCTATCTAGATGTTTCATAGCTCCTAATATGAATAAAAAATGTGGAAGTTCATATTTTACTACCTTTAGACAATATATCTGTTTACCTGCCTCTACTCTATAAACGCTTTTTATTTTTTCTATAGAAGTTAGTCGAATGTTATATTCTTTTTTCAATATTTCTGATATCTCTAAATCTTTCAAAAAAACCTCCTCCATAAACCTTCTATAGGTAATATATGATAACTCCAATAAATGTGTGTTTAGTTTTCAAGTATTTGTAACACTTATTTATTCCCTGATTAATATGTAATATATGGTTTTAAAAGGAGTGAAATTTATGAAGTTAGCCATAGATGGTAGAGGCATAAACTGGTATAACGGAAGTGGTATAGGAACATATACAGAAAACCTTTTGAAAAACTTACTTAACATAGATAGAAATAATTTTTATCAAATTTATTGGTCTGGTGAAAACTATGAAAGTTATCAAAAGGAAAATACTAATTTAGTTATGTGCTCAAAAAAATATCAAAGATTCTTTCAGGATAATTTTTTCCCTGAAGACTTAAAAAGAGAAAATATAGATTTATATCATATTCCACAAAATGGTATAGGGGTGACTCCTGAAGTTCATTGCAAAAAAATAGTTACAATTCACGATTTAATTCCCTATATAATGCCTGAAACTGTAGGCAGAGGCTATTTACTAAAATTTTTAAAAGAGATGCCTTATATCGCAGAAGCTAGTAACGGAATTATTACAGTATCAGAATACTCAAAACAAGATATATTAAGATTTTTTCCAATAGATGAGAGTAAAGTATTTGTTACTCCCTTAGCTGCCGATAAAAAATACATGCCCTTAGACAAAGAGCTGTGCAAAAATATAATAAAAGAAAAATATGATATAGATAAACCTTTCATTCTTTATGTTGGAGGTTTTAGTAAAAGAAAAAATGTATATTCCCTTATAAGTACCTTTAGTAAGTTAGTAAACCATATGGATAAAGAATATAACTTAGTAATTGTAGGCTCCTATAGAGATGAATCTCAGGAGCTAGTAAAATTAGTTGATAAACTTAATATGAAAAGATATATAAAATTTACAGGTTTTGCACCTGATGAAGATTTGCCTATTTATTACAATGCCTGTGAATGCTTTGCATATCCTTCATTATATGAAGGCTTTGGATTACCACCACTTGAAGCAATGAGTTGCGGTACTCCAGTAATTTCTTCAAATACAACCTCTATCCCAGAAGTAGTTGGACATAGTGGTATTCTAATTGATTCACATAGTGATAAAGCTCTTTTAGATGCCATGGAACTTATGCTTGGTAGTGAAACCCTTCGAAATGAATTTAGCAAAATATCACTTTTGAGAGCAAAGGAATTTTCTTGGGAAAATACAGCTAAGAAAACTTTAGATATCTATAATGAAGTATATAAGAGAGCCTTGGAAGAAAGGTGATACTCTTCTAGATGACTTTATTTTAAATATATATTTTCTGTTCTCATTCAAACATATAAAACCCTACANNTGTAGGGTTTTATATGTTTGAGAAAATTTAATTATTAAGCTTAGTTTTAGTAAGATATTATTACCCTCTAAATCTAAGCTTAAATTCATATTACAAAAATTCTTCTAATTCCTTTTTTTCCTTCATCTCATTAAGTAGATGCTTTAACTCTTGATCCTTATTTTTATCCATTACTAAAATAACATCTCCTGCATCTACAATAACTAAGTCTTTAATTCCAAAACCTATAATTAGATTTTTCTGTCCAAATACTGCACAGTTTTCACTGGAATTTAAATATGCAGAACCAACTATCCTATTACCATTGTGTTCATCTAAAAATCTAGTTAAGGATGCAAAGCTTCCAATATCATCCCACTGAAATTCACTTTTTATTACATATCCTTTTCTAGTTTTCTGCATTATTCCAAAATCAACTGAGATACCATCAATTATCTTGTATTCTCTCTCTATAACTTCTTCTTCATCCTCTTCTCCAACATATTTATAAATTTCACTTATAGAACTATACATCTTTGGTAAATACTTTTGCATTTCTCTTAGAAATACATCAGCTCTCCATACAAACATTCCAGAGTTCCATAGATAGGTACCTTTTAAAATAAAATCCTTAGCCACATCTATATTGGGCTTTTCTGTAAATCTAGCCACCTTATAGGTTTTCATAGAGCTTACCACTGAGTCTCCCATTTCAATATATCCATAACCAGTTTCTGGCCTACTAGGTTCAATGCCTATAGTTATAAGCCCTCTTCTTCTTTCTGCAAGCTCTACTGCATTCTTCAAGGTATCCAAAAATTCCTTTTCTCCTTCTATATAATGGTCAGATGGTAACACTACCATAACAGCATCTTTATCTCTCTTTAATAGCTTTGCTGCTGCAAGACCTATGCAAGTAGCAGTTTCTTTATTGCTAGGCTCTATAAATATATTTTCTTTATTTAATTGAGATAATTCTCCATGAATTTTTTCAATATATTCTTTATTAGTAACTACAAATATATTTTCTTTATTTATTAAAGGTTCTATCCTTTTTACTGTATTAGTCAAAAAGCTATCTTCATTGAAAACTTTTAAAAACTGCTTAGGATTATTAGAGCGAGACAGTGGATACAACCTTGTACCTTTGCCTCCTGCCAAAATTAACGCGTATAACACAAGTATCACCTTTTATATTGCTTATTTTTATAATATGAACTTTAAAAGAAATTTGTGAAGAATAAAAACTTCTTTTAATATACCATTATAAGAAATTTTATCGTATAATTATAGAATAGTTTATGGAATAGATTTAATTTTGTAATACTTTTGTAATCTCTATATATACCATAGTTGTTAATATATAATTGACATCTAGTATAAAAAATACTTAGAAAGGGTGGTTTACATTGGGTGATGATAAAACTTCTATTAATAGAAGAACCACTGTCAATAAAACAGCATCTATAGATGCTAAAAAAAAGAGCTCAAAGAAAAAAAGAGCAAAGCAACGTAAGCGACGAAGAATTATATCCATTACAATAATCTCATTAATTATATTACTTATTATATTCTTAGTAAGTATAAATTCTACTCTAGGTAGAATGAAACGTACTACAATCGATGATGACAATTTAGAAATTAGTGATAAATTTAAAACTAGTGATACTTATACAAAAGAATATAGTGATGTAGTAAACATTGCTTTCTTTGGATTAGATGAGAAAGTTGATAATATACAACGTTCTGATGCAATAATGATTGGTACCCTTGATCCAATTAATAATAAAATTAAGATTACCTCTTTAATGAGAGATTCCTATGTTAATATTCCTGACTATGGATATGATAAGCTTAATCATGCCTATGCTTACGGGGGACCAGAACTGTCTATAAGAACTATAAACAAGAATTTTGATCTTAATATCACTGATTATGTTTCTGTTGATTTTTCAAAACTCGAAAGTATAATTGATGCTATGGGTGGAATTGATATGGAAATGTCTGAGACTGAATTAGAACATGTAAATAACTATCTAGATGTTGTATATACTGCTGCAGGTAAAACTCCAAAACATGTACACTTTAAAGAAAATGGTACGGTTCATATGACTGGATATGAAGCTCTTGGATATACGAGAATTCGTGGAACTTTAGGAGGTGACTTTGATAGAACTGAAAGACAAAGAAAAGTAATGAATGAAATATTTAATAACATTTCAAATTCTGGGGTTGGTAAATTAGCTATTACAATGAATAAACTTCTTCCATTTGTAGAAACTAGCCTATCTAACTCTGAAATATTATCTCTTGGTACTCAAGTTCTATCTATGAATAACACACAATTAGAACAAGCCAGATTTCCTAGAAATGAGTATAGTGAAGATTCTCTAATCAATGGAATTTTTTATTTTACTTTTGATGAAAATATAGCAAGAGAAGAGATTCATGACTACATATTTAAAGATAAGAAATTATGGGAAAGTGAAGTTTCTGATGATAGTGATTCTTCTGAAGGTGAATCTGATAACAACTAACTTATAAATATACTGTAATATTTATGTAAATATTATTGAAATATATACTTTATTATTATATGTAATATTATAATAATAAAGTATATGTTTCGTTATTATTATATTTTTAAAAAATCATTTTATTAGAAAAAATTTAATTTTAGGATGTGATAACATTGGAAGACTTAAACAACAAAAACTTAAATAAAAGAAAAAAATCTCGAAAGAAAAAGATAATTATTTCCTGTGTTGCTGTGCTTATAGTTATACTTGGTATCGGTTTGTTTTATGGAAATAATCTACTGTCAAAAATGAAAAGGTCAGATATTGATGAAAATGATCTAGGTATCAAGGACGAGGTTAAAGAAAAACTACAAACTAGTGAAATTAAGGATATAGTAAATATAGCAATCCTGGGTGTTGATGAAACTAAAACTGATGTAGGACGTTCAGATGCTCTTATGATAGCAACCTTTGACCCTGTTCATAAGAAACTAAAGATTACATCTATAATGAGAGACACCTATGCAGATATACCTGATTATGGAAAAGATAAGATTAATCATGCCCATGCTTACGGCGGCCCTCAACTTTCAATAAAAACTTTAAACCAAAACTTTGGGCTTAATATTGAGGACTATGTAAAAATTAATTTTAAAGAATTGAAAAAACTTGTAGACGCAATTGGCGGAATAGATATGAAATTATCCGATGAAGAAATTGTAGAAGTTGACAAATATATAGTAAGAGTTTCAAGTAAGTCAAATACTCCAGCAAAGACTTTAGTAAAAGACGAATCTGGTAAAGTACATATGGATGGTTTTCAAACCTTGGGTTATTGTAGAATTAGAAGTACTGCTAATGGTGACTTTGATAGAACGGAAAGACATCGTAAGATTATGACTGAAATGTTTAATAAAATCTCTAAAGCCGGCNNGAACTTGCTTCCATGGCAACTAAACTATTACCTTATGTAGAAACCAGTCTATCTAACAAAGAAATAATTAACCTAGCAGCAAATGTACTTAACTTAGGAACTAAAAATATAGAACAAGAAAGATTCCCAAGAGATGAATATACTCATAACTCAGAAATTAATGATGTATTCTACTTATGCTATGATGAAGATTATACCGAGGAACAAATTCATGAGTATATTTTTAATGATAGAAAAATATGGCTAGAACCTAACCCAAAGGTATATAATCACGATGCTGAACACTCACATGGTAATGAAATTTCAGATTATCAAAATACAAATACCGAAACTATAGCTCCTAATACCAATGTGGAAACAGATGTTTCTACTCCGAATAACAATGGTAACACTAATGAAAATAACACTAATGATACAGGTAACTCCTCAAATGGTAATGGTTCCAATAATGGTGATAACACTGAAGGTGAAGGGACATCTACAGATACCACAGCCGAACCACCTACAGAAGGTACTGACCAAACAACTAATCCTTAATGGGAGGAAAATTTATGAATAAAGATAAAAAAATAAAATCAAAAAAAAAATCTAAAGGATTAACCACTGGCAAAAAGGTACTTATTATAATAGCAACTATCTTAATATTTTCCTTATCAGCTTTAGGTAGCTATTTACTATCTATGGTTGGTAAATTAAACAATGTTGGTTTAAATGATTCAGACTTAGGAATAGAAAAATCTAAAAATACATCCTCTAAAATTAAAAATATAGTTTTATTTGGTATTGATCAAACTGAGGGAGATATTGGACGTTCAGATGCAATGATAATTGCTACTGTTGATTCTCTTCATAAAAAATTAAAGCTAACCTCTATATCAAGAGATAGTTATGTTAATATAGAAGGTCATGGGTATGATAAATTAAACCACGCTTATGCTTATGGTCAAGAGGAACTTGCTATAAAAACTATTAATCAAACCTTTGGTTTAGATATTACAGACTATGCAAAAGTCAATTTTAACAACCTTAAAGATATTATAGATACTTTAGGTGGCATAGATATTACTGTAGAAGATTCTGAACTAGGTGATTTAAACGGAGTAATTTCAACTTCTGGTAGACAACATGTAAATGGAACTCAAGCCTTAGCATATTCTAGAATAAGAAAAAATAGTGGTGGTGATGATAGTAGAACTGAAAGACAAAGAATGTTACTTACAGAAATATTTAATAAAGTATCTACTGTAGGCATTCTTAAATTACCTTCAATGGTTAATGATATATTACCTCATGTTCAAACTAGTCTTTCAACTTCTGAAACTTTAAGCCTGGGAACTAAGGTATTAACCTCTGGAATGACTGATATAGAACAACTAAGATTTCCACTTGCAGAACATAGTAAAGGTGATAAAATAGATGGTATATACTATACTACCTTTGATGAAGAAATTACAAAAGAACAAATACAAAAATATATATATGAAGATATAAAGCCAGAAACATCTTCTAATTAATAGGAGCTACATGGATTAAATTCCATGTAGCTCTTGCTTTTATTGTGGTAAAAACTGTTTTATACTATTTAAAACAGCGTCTTCTAATTTTAATAAATTCCTATCTGAAACTTCATTGTTCTCTCCAGTTACACCTAAGTAAATTTTCATCTTAGGTTCTGTTCCTGAAGGTCTTACTACAAAATAACATCCATTGCAGAAGATGAATTTAATAACATTTGACTTTGGTAAATTTATAACTTCTTTACTAGAATCTTCAACATTAATCCTATAACTTAGTTTATAGTCTTCCTTAACAGATATTTTATAATCTCCAAAACTTCTTATATTCTCACTTCTGAAATACTCAATTATCTCTTTAATTTTTTCTTGACCATCCTTACCTTTTAGCTCTATGGATATTAACTTTTCTTTATAATATCCATAACTTTCATATAGTTCTATTAATCCTTCATATAAAGTCTTACCTATGGATTTATAATAAAGAGTCATTTCACATATTAAAGCTGCTGCTATAACTGCATCCTTATCTCTAACGAAATCCCCTGCTAAATATCCATAACTTTCTTCAAACCCTAATAGAAACTTATTATTACCTGGAGCTTTTTCAAAGTTTCCTATAAGCTCACCTATATACTTAAACCCTGTTAGAACTTCCTTAATCTGAACGTGAAATTTCTTGCATATAGGTTTTATCATATCTGTGGAAACTATAGTTTTAATTATAGTGCCCTTAGAATCTAAATTTCCTGTTTCTCTTAAGGATGATATTATATAATGAGTTAATAATACTCCTACTTGATTACNNATTACCCGTAAGAACTCTATACTCTCCGTTATTATCCTTCACCACAGCCCCTATTCTATCACAATCAGGGTCTGTACCAAGGATTATATCAGGAGCAAAATCCCTTGCCATTTCTAAAGCTAGCTTAAATACTTTACTATCCTCTGGATTTGGATATGGTGCTGTTGGAAAAGCTCCATCAGGTAGTTCTTGTTCTTTAACCACCTCTACATTCTTATAAGAAAGTTCATCTAATACTCTTCTTACAGGAATATTTCCAGTACCATGAATAGGTGTATATATTATTTTAAGCTCCTTACCATAATTTTTTACTAGCTCTTTTCTTATGGTAAGCTCCTTTACTCTTTCTATATATGAAGTATACATTTCTTCTCCTATATAGTTAACTAATCTTTTTTCAATTGCTTCCTTAATATTCATTACTGTAACTTGAGCAAAGGACTCAATATTACTTACAAAGGTTATAATTTCATTAGCTGATGCATCTGTAACTTGACATCCATCATCACCATAGACTTTATATCCATTATACTCTTTAGGATTATGTGAAGCTGTTAATACTATACCACCTTTGCAGTTTAACTCTCTTACAGCATAAGAAAGCATCGGTGTAGGAGTAAGCCTATCATATAAGTATACTTTTATTCCATTACCAGCTAAAACCCTAGCAGCATACTCTGAAAACTCATTAGACATATGACGAGAATCATAAGCTATTGCAACCTTTGGAGAAGTATATTTATTATTTAAATAATTAGCAAATCCTTGCGTTGCCTTTCCTACAGTATATATATTTAACCTATTGCTCCCAGCTCCAATTATTCCTCTTAATCCTCCTGTTCCAAATTCTAGCTCTTTATAAAATCTATCTTCTAGTTCAGTTTCATCAATAATGTTTTTTAGTTCTGCTTTAGTTTCATCATCAATTTCAGGTGAATTAATCCATAAATTATATTTATCTCTATAATTCAATTATACTCCTCCCTATTTACATATTTTATTTTTTTAAATTTTTATTTTTTTATCTTTAAATATCATATCTTTCATACTTTTAATAGTATTTCTATATAAGAATAAAACTATTAATATAACTATAATGCCAATAATTACTGTAATAATAGAGAATTCCATAAAACTTGTGTATAAAGCAAGAATAGATATAGCTAATATAGCTACTGTAGTCCTTCCTATACTATAATCCACTTTATAGAGTTTTCTAGATATTAAAGTTCTGGCATAATAAAATACTATATATGCTAGTCCTGTAGAAATACCAGCACCTTTAGCTCCTAGCATTGGTACCAAAATACTATTTCCTATAACATTAAATAGGCAAGCTATTGAAGCTATTACTATGTGATATTTAGGTTTCTTTTTAAAATTTATACCTCCAACTGATACCTCTGACATGGTATATAATACAGGCATAAATACTAAAAATGGCATTATGTAAGATGCAGTTCTATACTTAGGTCCTAAAATTAACACAATTACATCTTTAAACAATATTATGCCAATTCCTATTCCAAACATTAAAAAACTAACTATATCATTAATATTTGAAAAAAACTTTGTATCCTCTGGAGCTTTTTCATACTTTTCAAAAGCTACGGGTATCCAAAAGGTTGCAAATGATGTCTGTAATATGTTTAATATGGCTATTATACTATTAGCTGAGCTATATATTCCCACTTCATAATTACCATAAAAAGCTTTTATTGCCATTTTATCAGCAGATTGGAACAACCATGTAACCAATACTGTAAAAATTAATGGTATTCCATATTTTAAGATATCTAATTGAGAATTTTTTAGTTTTTTATCTTTAATGTTCTTAAAGTTCCAACTATCTCTCTCAGCAAATATAGATATACCTGCTACTACAGCATTGGAAATCAAGGTTGCATAAGCAAGAGTTAAGAAACTATTATTATATATCATAAAGAACAATGCTATGGACATAAGATAACTAAGCTTTTGCATTACCTGTAGCATAGAATATAGTCTTCCCTTTTGCTTCATTCTTACTGTCAAAAGTGAAAATCTGCTTATAGAAGCTAAAGTTATATTTAATATAAGTACTATTATAAAATTTGGATTATATTCAGATATTACATAATTTGATATAGGTACTTTAAATATAATGATTATAATCGATACTAATATATTTAATATCAAAGGAATCTTTATACTGTGAAATAATAATTTGCTTCTATTAACTTCATCCTCTTCGTAAAAAAATCTTACATAAGATTGATCTAATCCACAGGTTATAATTAACATAAGTATACTAGCATATAAATTAAACATTCCAAACTTACCATATTCTACAGGATCTATTATCCTAGTTATAATTGGAGAGGATATAAGTCCTATTATTAATACTAGCCAATTCCCTACAGAGAAAGATAGAAACTTTCCAAATAAAGAATTCTTTTTTATACCACTTAATTTTGAATTTAAATTATCCATAATCTCTAATCCTACTGATTCTCTAGCAGTTGATCCTCTGGTACATCTCTTAAAACTTTTGCTGGACTTCCAACTACTACTTTTCTAGCTGGTACATCCTTTGTAACTAAAGACCCTGCTGCTGCAAATCCTTCCTCTTCTACAACCTTACCTGGAAGTACTACTACTCCAGCTCCAAGTCTACCACCATTTTTAATAGTAACACCTTTAAACTTTCCAAATCTCTCCTTTGAACGGGCTGCATAATTATCATTTGAAGTTNNTAATCCTCCACAGTAGAATATGCAGTTAAATATACATTAGTTTGAATCTTACAATTTGATCCTATAACACAGAAGTTTTCTACAGTTGATCCTCTGCCTATAACTGTTTTCTCTCCTATAGTTACATTTTCTCTTATAGTTGCCATGTCTGCAATTAATGTTTTATCTCCTATGATTGCTCCTCTATAAATTATTGTAGTAGCACCGATTAAACACCCTTCTCCTATGGTGCAGTTTGGTAACTTCTCTTCATCTTTAAATATACTGTTTACCCCCCTCATTGGAGTTTTACCTATAACAGTATTATCATCTATTCTAACATTATCTTTTATTATAGTATCCTCATGAATAACTACATTATGACCAATAATGCAGTTGTCTCCTATAGTAACGTTATCTTCAATAACTGTAAATTTACCAATCTTTACATTAGTACCAATAGTGGCTTTTCCTGATATATAATTCATATATTACACTTCCTTTTTATATGCTAATCGATTATTTACTTATATTATTTTTAGATTTTACACAAAATCGAATATAACATGTTGTATTCTCTATTGTTTATTAATAACTACTAGATATATTATATCTTATTTAATACTTATCTTCTATATAAATAATTTTTCTATGCACGGCTTAAATTTAAAGATTTATTAATTTTATTAATAATATAAAAATTGACTTAAGACTAACTATCTTAAGCCAATTCTTAACTATATCCCAGATTCATGAAGATATGACGGTACTTTTGGATTAGAAGTTAATCTTATAAATAATTTACTTACTGATTTATAACCTATACCTTCTCTTATCATATCTTTATTATCTAATTCATACTCACTACATGCATTAAGAACTTTTTTCTTTTCTTCATTATTATCCGCAACACTTTCTATTAATTGATGTCTTAAAATTCCTGAGATTTTATCCTCTCTAGCTAAAAATCTACAGTCTTTTATAAGTCCATTTACATACAAACTGTTAACTGTATTTCCTGTAGCTATGTGTTGCAGATGGGTTTCATATTTATAACTATGAGTAATGTGTGTTACATTATTAAAGGTATTTTCAAAATACAATACAGTATCTTTTAAAAGTTCGTTATTTATTTTATCTTCTGGTTGATTTAAAAATACTACATTTTCTAATTTTACCCCTAATCTATCTATTGCTGCTTTAAATTCATTGTCTCTTAGATTTACCTTCTGCTCATGTGTAAGACCCTTGNNGTATCTTTCGTAATTAAATACCTTAGATCCACTTCCATCTGTAACTAGGACTATATAAACATTCTTACTTCCTACAGACTTTATAGCATCTATTACAGTGCTTCCCCCAAAAATAGTTTCATCATCTTGATGTTGTACATAAAATATCACTTTATCTCCATATAAATAACTCTTAGCACGACTTATAGCAATTTCGCTTATATTTCCTAAAATAGTAGCACTCTTAGCACCTGCAATTATACTCTTATCCGAATCATCTGAAACTAAAACTACAGGCTCCTTTAATACTGAAGCTGTTAATGCATCAACTAATATATGAGACTTACTTAAATTAACATGACTTTTATCGTAGAAAAATTGATTAATAACATTCCTATTAGTATCAAATCTATCTATTCCATCAATTCTTGTAGAAAAATTATTAAAATTAGTACTCATAACTCCAGTACCACCTATAGAGTAGGATTGTACATTTTTTCTGTAAGTCGTAGAGTTACCATCTGTTAAAATTACAGGGTTTCCTTTATTAGCTGCTACTGGAGCTATACTCATAGCATCCGCTTCTCCTCTAAGTCCGTTTACATAATATATTTCTCCAATACCATTTATTTTTTCAATTTTGTTTGCTATTAAAATAGATGTATCATATCTATTTTTTCCACCAATCCTTATAACTTTTTTACCCATCTTGGTTATCTTTGACTCTATATTGGAGGAAATTACGCTCTTCCCACCTATAATGTATACAGTACTCACTTTTTTTAGCTTATTAAGTGTTACTTCTGGTAGGATATTGGACTGAGTCAGTAAGATCGGAGAATTTACTGCACCACTTAACCCACTAGCAGAAAGTCCATCTGCTAATGAATTTCCATTAACTAAAATAACAGAAGAATATTGCATTTTAGATGCAATAATAGATGCTGTTTCATACCTATCTATACCACAAATATAGTCCGTATCTATTCCATATGCACTCATTATATTGAATGTTAACAATATAAATAAGCACACTAATATCTTTGTACAACATCTTCTCATGTCAATTTCCTCCAAATATTGATAAATTATTAGTATAATACTATTATTATATCATATATTTATAAATTACATCGTAATTTTCCTATATTGATTTATTTCATTTAAATAAAGAGCAAAACATAATAAATATATTTTGCTCTTTCCTTTATACTATTTCTTCATTACTATCTTTATTATTCTCTTCAAATCTAAATTGCCCATAAGTAAATCCTTTAAACATATCAAAAGTTAAATCATTTACTTTCTGATCTTCTTCAATCCAATTCGTAAATAATTTAAATGGTTCTTCACTAAAATATTTTGAATTTACTCTAGGGAATCCTTCTAATACATTAAAGCCTTCTTCCATAGCTCTTTTCACTTCTTCTAGATTATACCTAAAGTAGTATCTATGGTCACTATTTAAAATCTCCCCTATTATAAAATTATTGTTCTCTTCACTTTTCCATATAACATTAATTTTATTACTCATTATAATCTCCTCCTTCTTTTAGTCTTCTTATAGTTAAAATATTTTTCTTTATCATAAAATTTTATTATAAACCTTTTAATATACATTAAATTATCTTCTTTATTAATTCTATGTTTTTATTATGAAATTTATTTCTATTTTAAATAAAATAAATTCCACGGGTATAAATACTTTTTTTAACCAATAATTAAACCTTTATTAGTATATAACTATGTGACCCTAATTTCAAATATATTTATCTGATGACTATCATCACTAATATATTCTTACCAAATTTTATTTTTCAATGCTTGACCTATTGCATAAAATTAAAATGATGCTATAATTAGTGTTGGTTAAAAAATTAACAATGTTATTAAATTAGGAGGGATTTTAATGTTTACTTTTGATACATCGTTAAAAAAGATTAAGCATGAGGTTCTAAAGCAAATTGTCCTTTTATCTATTAATGATAATCTAAATACCAAAGAAATATTCAATATTCATAAATTTATAGTTGATAAAGATACCCCCGCATATAGATGCTGTATTTTTAAAGAGCGTGCTATAGTAAATCAAAGAGCTAAACTAGCTGCTGGATATATGCCTATAGGGGATGAATATAGTGATCTTATTGATATTAAAAATAACAAGCAAATTATGTACGTCATAGAAGCTGCTTGTGATAGATGTCCCATAGATAAATATACCGTTACAGAGGCTTGTAGAGGTTGTATTACTCATAAATGTAAGGAAGTATGTCCTGCTAATGCCATGATGACTGTAGGTGGTAAATCATATATAAATCAGGAATTATGTAAAGAATGTGGACTTTGTAAGAAGATTTGTCCTTATAATGCTATATCTGAAGTTCGTCGTCCTTGTAAAACTTCATGCCCAACTGGAGCTCTCAAGGTAGATGAAATCACTAGACGTGCTATTATTAATGAAGAGGATTGTATTCAATGTGGAGCTTGTATGACAGCTTGTCCTTTTGGTGCTATATCTGATAAAAGTCTTGTGGCTCCTGTATCCAAAAAATTATATCAGAAAAAACACAACATGATTGCAATTGTTGCCCCATCAATTTCTGGTCAGATGGGCAATAATGTTCCAATAGGTAAAATTAAATCTTCATTAAAAGCAATTGGATTTTCTGACGTGTTCGAAGCATCTTGTGGTGCAGATATGGTAACAATGCACGAAGCTAAGGAATTTGTAGAGAGAATGGAAAATGGACAAAATTATATGACCAATTCTTGTTGTCCAGGCTTTTTTAGCTACATTGAGAAAAGATTTCCTACTGAGGTTTCTCACATCTCCAATACAGTGTCTCCAATGATTGCAATTGGACGTGCTATAAAAAATGAAACTCCTGATGCTAAAATAGTATTTATCGGTCCATGTACAGCTAAGAAAGCTGAAGCTAAAAGACCGGATGTAGCTGCAGTTATTGACTACGTGCTAACCTTTGAAGAGCTTTGTGCTATATTCGATGCTTTCGATACAAATCCTGAAAACTGTAGTGAAGAGACCCTTGAAGATGGCTCAACTTTAGGTAGGGGCTTTGGTATGGCTGGTGGACTTACTGCTGCTATAGAAAATTATGTTAGCACAGAAAATATTGATGTAGAATTTAAACCAGTAAAAGTTTCAGGTTCTACAGAAATAAAAAAAGCTTTAAACATGGCAAAAATAAATAGACTACAAGGTAACTTTATAGAAGGAATGATGTGTAATGGTGGATGTATAAATGGTGCTGGAATCTTCTCAGATCCTGTGACCACTAAGGGAATCTTTATTAAAGAAGGTAAAAGTTCATCTATAAAAAATGTGTCTGATAATAAGGCTAATAAACTTATGGGTAAAGTATCCTTAGATAGATAAATAATAAAAAAAGTGGATTTTAAAATCCACT
>NZ_DHYX01000030.1:56118-82078 GCF_002414285.1 Clostridium sp. UBA5119
GATTTTAAAATCCACTTTTTTATTATTTAAATTATTTTATATTTAATTTTATTTATTTCTTACAAGAATCTCTTTCAACTATGTTATATGGTAATCTGTAATAAGTTTCTTCAACTGGAATTTTATTTACAAGCTTTATAAGAAGTCTCATTCCCACAGAGCCCATATCGTATAGGGGACGAGAAACTGTAGTAAGCTTAGGATAAAATACTCCTGATAATGCTATATTATCAAAGCCTATAACATTTATATCTTCTGGTACCCTAATTCCTTTTTCTCTTAAAGCATTTATAACTCCAAGAGCTGATTGGTCGCTTCCACATAAAACTGCATCAACCTTATTATCTTTTATAATATGAGTGATTCCTTCAAAGCCGTCCTCATGTTTTAAACTTCCAAGATAAACTAGTTTTTCATTGAAACAATTCTCTTCATCCATGGCGTCTTTATAGCCATGATACATCTTTTTATATTCAGTAGCATTTTCTTTAATGTATCCTATATATGCTATGTTTTTATTATTTTTTGAGAACAGATAATTTACAGCATCATAGGCAGCAGTATAACTATCTATACCTACACTAGGAACATCTCCTTCATCATCCATAGCACCTATCGATACTACAGGAGTGCCAACAGATTTTATAGCTGCCTTTATCTCTTTATCTAGACGGTCTCCCATATATATTATACCGTCTACCATCTTCTCTCTTAATATATTAAAACTTTCTTTTTCTCTACTCTTGTCTAGGTCAGTATTACATAACATTATATTATAATTATAAATACTTGCTAAATCCTCTGCCCCTCTTACAATCTCGGGGTAAAGGGAATTTGATATATCTGGTATTATTATACCAATTGTGCTTGACCTTTGAGTCTTTAAGCTTCTTGCTAAAATATTTGGTCTATAATCTAACTTGTCTATTGCATCTAGAACTCTTTGCTTTGTCTCTTGATTAACTACATCTATATCATTTAGTACTCTTGAAACCGTGGCAATAGAAACATTTGCTTCTTTTGCTACATCTTTAATTGACGCTGCCACTATATATCACCTCTCTTATTATTCTTCATATTTTTAATACATATATACCTTATTTATACTATAAAGTAAAGTATAATTATAAAGTTTAGATGGAGCAATCTATTATCATATTAACTCCATCTAAACTACTTAATATTTTAATTTAACATATTATTATTAAACTCTTTCTACATGTAATAATAACTTTTCACCATTAATTTTAACTTCATTTATAGCCTTATCACTATTATAGGCTACAGTTAATGCTAATGTATCTTTCTTTATTTGATTTTCAAACTTTCTTATTACATTCTCTAAGACTTCATTTCCAGCAAAGTATAAGTTTATTTTGTCTGAAACTTCAAATCCTGTTTCTTTTCTCATGTTTTGTATTTTGCTTAGAACTTCTCTTATGTGACCTTCTTCTCTAAGTTCTTCTGAAATATTTGTATCTAATACTACACCTATTTCACCTTCTCCAGCAAAAGCAAATCCTTCTAAGCCCTGCATTGTTACAAGTAGATTTTCTTTATTTAACTCTATTTCAGTTCCATCTACATTTATTGTAACCACTTCACCATTATTTACTCTTTGTGCAAGGTCCATTTGATTCATTGATGCTATACCTTTTCTGATTCCTGGAATCATTTTTCCGTAAGCCTTGCCTAGTACTGGAAGATTAGGTTTTATTTCAAAGTTAACATATTTAGAAAGGTCTGATCCTAGTTCTACTTGTTTAATATTAAGCTCATCCTTAACTATGTCTCCATAATATTCTGGAAGTGAGTCTACAGATACAAGCATTTTTCCAAGTGGCTGTCTATTCTTAATATTAGCCCCATTTCTTGCACTTCTTCCAAGCTTAACTANNTCTTTAACGTATTCTGGCCATTTACATAGGTGAACGCTCTCTTCTGCATCTTTATCAAAAGCAACAACAAGATTTTGATATAACTCTTCTGTTATAAATGGTATAAATGGTGCAGCTATTTTAGAGAATGATACAAGCACTCTATATAAAGTCATGTAAGCACCTATCTTATCCTCTGTAAGCTCTTCACCCCAGAATCTTGCTCTGTTTCTTCTAACATACCAGTTAGATAATTCATCTACAAAATCTTCTAATTCTTTAGCTCCTTGAGTTATTCTGTAGTTTTCTAAATGCTCATCTATATTTTTAACTAGTGTATTCAGTTTAGACATCATCCATTTATCCATTATATTTTCTGATTTAAAATCTTTATAATCCATTGGATTAAAATTGTCTAATTCTGCATATAGAACATAGAAGGAATACACATTCCATAGTGTTCCTATAAATTTTCTTTGAGCTTCTATAACAGCTTCTTCATAGAATCTTGATGGAAGCCATGGTGCACTACCAGTATAGAAATACCATCTTAAAGCATCTGCTCCTTCATTTTCAAGTACTGTAAATGGACTAAGTACATTTCCTTTATGTTTAGACATCTTAAGTCCATCTTTGTCTAAAACGTGTCCTAGTACTATACAATTTTCAAAAGGATTATTCTCAAACACAGTTGTAGAAATAGCAAGAAGTGTATAGAACCATCCTCTTGTTTGGTCTACAGCTTCAGAAATAAACTGTGCTGGGAAGTTTGCTTCAAATAGTTCTTTATTTTCAAAAGGATAGTGATATTGAGCAAATGGCATTGAACCTGAGTCAAACCAACAGTCTATAACTTCTTCAACCCTTGTCATTTCTTTTTGGCAGTGTGGACAAGTAACCTTAACCCTATCAATATATGGCTTATGAAGCTCTATTCCCTCTGGTACACTTACACCTTTTTCCTTAAGTTCTTCAACACTTCCTATTAACTCTCTGTGGCCACATTCACATTCCCAAATTGGAAGTGGAGTACCCCAATATCTATTTCTAGAAATTCCCCAGTCAATTACATTCTCAAGGAATTTACCCATTCTACCTGTTTTTACATTGTCAGGCATCCAATTTATTTTATTATTATTTTCAATAAGTTGGTCCCTTACTGAAGACATTCTTACAAACCAACTTTCTCTTGGATAATAAAGAAGTGGTGTATCGCATCTCCAGCAATGTGGATATGAATGTGTAAACTTCTCACTCTTATAAAGAATATTATTTTCTTTTAAATAAGCTAAAATCTTCTCATCTGCTTTTTTTACAAATATTCCAGCCCAAGGAGTTACTGCTGGAACAAAGTTACCTTCACCATCTACTAGATTAATCATTGGAAGACCATATTTCTTTCCTAATTGATTATCGTCATCTCCATAAGCAGGTGCTATATGAACTATTCCAGTACCATCTGTTAATGTTACAAAGTCTCCATGAACTATATAAAATGCTTTTTCTTCAGGCACTTCGAACTTAAACATTTGCTCATATTCTTTTCCAAGCAATGTTTCTCCTTTAAATTCAGATACTACTTCATACTCGCCTTGAAGTTTGTTTAAAAGAGTTCTTGAAAGAATTAGATATTCACCTTCATGTAAAACTTCTACATAATCATAAGATTTATTAACAGCAAGAGCAACGTTACTTGGTAATGTCCAAGGAGTTGTTGTCCATACTAATACATATTTGTCTTCATCTTTTAATTTAAATTTTACATAAGCTGAGCTATCTTTTACATCTTTATATCCCTGTGCTACTTCGTGAGATGATAAGGTAGTTCCACATCTTGGGCAATAAGGCATTACTTTGTGTCCTTTATATAATAAATCCTTATTCCACATTTGCTTTAAAGCCCACCATACTGATTCTATATAATCATTATGATAAGTTACATATGGATTTTCCATGTCAACCCAGTAACCAAGCCTTTCAGACATTTCTCTCCACATTTCAACGTAAGAGAATACACTATCTTTACATTGAGTAACAAATTCTTCTACTCCATACTTTTCAATCTCAGGTTTTCCTGAAATTCCAAGTTTCTTTTCAATTTCAAGTTCTACTGGAAGACCATGAGTGTCCCATCCAGCTTTTCTTAAAACCTTATAACCTTTCATAACTTTATATCTTGGGATTATATCTTTCATAACTCTAGTTATAACGTGACCTATGTGTGGTTTACCATTAGCTGTTGGTGGACCATCATAGAACGTAAAATATTCACCTTCATCATTTAAGTCGAAGTTCTTTTGTATTACGTCTTTTTCTTCCCAAAGCTTTAACATATCTTTCTCAATGTCCATAAAAGACTTTGAGTTATCAATTTTCTTATACATATATTTTTCCTCCTTACATAGTTTATCTGTACCATTTCTGGTTAATCTCATGGAATCTTTTAAATATTGTAAAGTATTATAAGGTCAAATTAATTTAATAGTATGTACTCTTAATTTTATCCATAGCATCCATTAATTAACCTCATATATCATGGATAAAAATTAAAACTCCGCCCTACTAAGGACGAAGTTACTTCGCTATACCACCTACAGTGTTAATAATTTCGGATACTAACATATCCTATTCCTTAACGCAGAAATACGGAAAAACTTACTAAATTTCAGTTCTCAGCTCCTAGGTGATCTTCCTCTAATTATTCACTATGGGTTTTCACCTACCCCCACTCTCTTTAAGCTACCTTTTAGAGTACTGTCCTGTTCTTAGCTTTTATCTATACTATGTTATAAATTAATTTTACATCTATTATATTATATAAAAATTTTAATGTAAAGGGCTTTATCTGTAATAACATACTAAAATATTATTTAATATACTACAATTTTCTCTAATCTTATTATTATAGTCATCTTATTAAATTAAAATGTTCTTTTCACATACCAAAGCATAAATTAAGCAAAGCTGTTAATAATTAAAATAGACTAAATAGTTAACTTTACTTAATTAGGAGGTACTAACTATGGTAATTACTTGGTTTGGACATTCTTGCTTTCTACTTGAAAATTCTCATGGAGAAAAGATACTTATGGATCCTTTTAATAAATGTTTAGGTGGAACACCCTATAAAGGTTCTGTAGATATAGTTACCATCAGTCATGACCATTTTGATCATAACTATACGGATTTAATAAACCCTGGTGCAATTATTATAAACACACCTTGCTCATATGAAAGTTCTTCTATTAAAATTCAAGGCTTTCCATCTTATCATGACAATATAAAGGGAGCTAAACGTGGTGATAATATAATTTACTTAATAGAAACGGATAGCTTAAAACTATGTCATTTAGGAGATCTTGGACATATGCTAGCAGCTGAAGAATTAGATTTATTAGGCACTGTAGATATACTCTTCATACCAGTAGGTAGTAATTTTACCATTGCTCCTGAAATTGCTGCCACTCTTTGCAATAAACTCCAAAGTAAATTAGTAATTCCAATGCATTATAAAGTTCCACATATAGACTTTCCTGTTCATGGAATAGAAAATTTCATATCTTTTATGAAAAATGCTGTAAACCTAAAATCTCATACATTAGCTATAAATCCACCTTTAGAAGGTGTAAATTTAGTTAAAATTTTTGAACTCTAATCTTAAAACTAGATTAGAGTTCTATTGAATTAAAAAAAAATAGATGTATTTGCTGTTATTTGTTGTTATATATCATTTTTTACCTTATAATTTAAGTAATAATATGAAATATATTCTATGGGAAAATATTGTTGAGAAAGGACTGTTAATTAATGAATGATAAAGCATTGAAAGTTTTATGTACACTTGCAACGGGCACAGCCATTGCTACTTCTATGCAAGTTATAGCTATAGCTGATTCAGCTCAAACTTCAAATTCTTCGTACAACTCTTCAGTTACAGGAACTATAACTGCAGATGTATTAAATATAAGATCAAATCATAATACTAGTAGTAATATTATTGGTAAAATAAATTATAATACTAAAGTATCAATTCTAGAGATATCAAATGGATGGTATAAAATTAAATATAATAACACTACGGGTTGGATTTCTGGAGAATATGTAAAACTAGATAATAATTCTAATACAGTACAAGCATCTAAGAATGGAATCGTTACTGCTACTGCCTTAAATGTGCGTTCTTCAGGTAATACTAACAGTAGAATTATTGGTTCTCTTTCTAAAAATGCTAAAGTCCAAATAATATCTACTAGCAATGGTTGGCACAAAATTAAATATAATAATACTACGGGTTTTGTTAGTGCTGAATACATTAATACTTCTTCAACTAATACAAACTCAGGTAATGGTACTAATAATAACTCTTCTACTGATAGTACCGTTAAATCTACGGGTTTTGTTAATGCAGATGCTCTAAATGTTCGTTCTAGTGGAAATACTAGTTCTAAAATAGTTGGAACTCTATATGAAAATTCTAAGGTTGAAATATTGTCAACCAGCAACGGTTGGCACAAAATCAAATTTAAAGGTGGTACAGCCTTTGTAAGTTCAGAATTCATATCAAAGAATAGTAGTTCTACTGACAAGAATCCTGGTACAGGTACTGTTACACCACCTGAAGTAACTCCACCTTCTCACACTGTAAACGGTAAGGTTGCAATTGTTAATGCAGATGCTTTAAATGTCCGTTCTGGGGCTGGCACTAGCCATGCTATCATAACTACAGTAAGATATGGTAGTAAATTACCTATTATTTCTTATACTAATGGTTGGTATAATGTTAAGGTAGGTAATACTAATGGATATATTAGCGGTGACTATGTAACCATAAGTGATGAAAATCAATCATCAAATCCTATAGTAAAGGAAACTCCTCTTATTCAAAGTAACTATACTGGAGATGATATAGTTTCTAAAGCTGAAGAATACCTTGGAGTACCATACCTTTGGGGTGGATTTACTCCTGTAGGTTTTGACTGTTCTGGGCTTGTCCAATATGTGTACAAGCAACTAGGTATCTCCCTAGAAAGATCTACATACTATCAAGTGCATCAAGGTGTTATTGTTGATCGTAAGGATTTAAAACCTGGAGATTTAATCTTCTTTACTACTAATGATGATGATTCCAATGATATATCTCATGTAGGGATCTATAAAGGTAATGATTTATTTATACAAGCTCCTAAACCTGGTGACTGCGTAAGAGTTTCTAACTTAAATTCTGCTTATTACAGTAATAGATATTATATTGCTAAACGTATAATAAAATAGTATAAAAAACTTCAAATTGAGAACACTATAATTAATATCTAAGAAATTAGATATGGTCAAATATTTTGAAAGGAGATTCCGTGCTTATCTTAATAATATTAAGATTTGATGCCCTGGAGTACACGACCAACAGGAGTAGCACCGCAAAACTGAGTATGTTGAAAAGGGTGCAACTATTTAAGTTGCTTAACGGAGATTATATGGAAGTAGGAACAGTAAAATGGTTTAATAGTGAAAAAGGGTTTGGATTTATATCTATGGAAGGTCATGAAGATGTATTTGTACATTTCTCTGCTGTAACAGGAGATGGCTATAAGGTTCTTGATGAAGGACAAAAGGTTCAATTTGAAATAGTTAGTGGGGATAGAGGCCCTCAAGCAGCAAATGTTACAAAAATATAAATATATATTTTAAAGAAATATGTATTATTCATCATTATAGAGACACGATTAAAATTCGTAGTCTCTATTTTTATCCGATTTCTATAGGGCTCTATTGAACTATAAAACTATGTGTGCTATCATGAAAATATAAAATAATATTATTGTGCTAGGGGTGCTTCGGCTGAGAAATGATATTTCATTACCCTTTACCTGACCTAGATAATGCTAGCGTAGGGAAGCGATTAATAAGCTTAAGTTAATGCTTAGTTATTTAGCCGTGTTCTTACGAACATGGCTTTTTTGTAGAGTATACTTCAGCTTCAACATTAGTCCTTAGCACTAGTTAATTAAAGGAGGACTCTTTATGAATATCTTAGAAAATATGAAAAATATTCTAGCTAGTTGGACAACTATTGCCACCTTATTTGGTGTCCTAATTCTATTATGTGTGTTTATAAAAGTTAAACATATCAAGTTTACTTCTAGGCTAACAACTCATATAGCCTTAGCAGTTGCCATGTCGGTAATTCTNNAGGTGGAAGTGCAACCCTTGCTAGTATGCTACCTATAATTTTAATATCTTTAATTTATGGACCTACTATAGGAATGTTCACTGGCTTTGTGTACGGAATATTAAACTTTGTTATAGGACCTGCATATATTCTGCATCCTATTCAAGTTCTTTTTGACTATACTCTACCTTTTATGGCAATTGGATTTTCAGGATTTTTTAAGAAAAATAAGTATTTAGCTATAATAGTGGCTTTCTTTTCAAGATTTATATTCCACTACATAGCGGGAATAATTTTCTGGGGAAGTTATGCTGCTGAATATAACTTAACTCCAGCAGTATATTCACTAGTATATAATGGTACTTATATTCTTATAGATTGTATAATTTGCTTAGCTATATGCTCAGTTATAAATTTAAGTAGTCTTACAAAAAGATTAGCTCCATATACTAATAATTCTATATAAAATAATTTAAAAAGGATATAGCATGATGATCATTTAATCATCACGCTATATCCTTTTAATTACTATACTTATTTTACTTTTAGAATTCCTTCGGTTCTTCATCACTTATGCTAAACTTCCATTCTCCACGATCATAAACGTTACTTATATAATAGCTAGTAGAGGAAGCATTTTCAGTCTTTTCAAATGTAACAATACCTTTATATTTCTTAGATGTATATCCTTCTGTTTTTATATTCATAACTACATTAAAGTCATCTCTGGTAACAGAGTTATCCATAAATGTTACTGATTTAAGTTTATTTACTTTCTTCTTAAATTCCTCAATCTCTGTGGATATTTGAAAACGTGCAGCCATATTATCACTAGATATATTAACTCCAACATTACCTGCATCTTTATTAGCGGATACGTACTTATCTAAACAACTTAAAATAGAAGTATAATATACATACTCAAAGTCGATAGGTTTTCTTATATTTGCAAAGTTTTTTATAATATCATTATCAAGCCTCTTAGAAACAATATACTTATTATCATCATTATACAAATTTGCCCCATCCTTTTTATCAAGTCCAGCTACATAATTAAAGGTCTTAAATTCTGTTGGGCTCTCATATATCTCCAGAGTATAGTCTGGCTCTAAAGTTGACTTTTTCTCAACAACACTTGCACTAGAAAGTATACTATATATATCATTTATTACATCTTTGTCAGTAACAGCAAACTTGTAACTTTTATCTCTAGTACTCTGAATTGTAACCTTCATAATGTTCCTTTCTTGCATATAGTTAAAATCACCATTTCCCCTTATACCACAAGCAGAAATTAGTAATGATGATATTATTAATAATATAACTATGAAATTACTTTTTACTCTTCTCACCTTTGCCCTCCACTTGAAAAATTCTTAGAATTTTTCATTCTTTATCATATGTTTTATTATAATAGTTGTTATACATTAAATCAAATAACTCTTTTACTTTTCAAAGGAAAAAGTTTTAATTATATTTTCAAATACCACTTGTGTATTCTCTCTAGCTTTTTTATCACTAATTATAAATGTTATTCTAGCCACATAATCATCGTATGGAACATAATATTCATAGGTTCTTTTTACATTTTCTTTACTACTTTTTAAATCATACTTAATATAATGTAATTCTATATTATCTATCTTTACTTTTTCTTTTTTATAGTCTTTTATTCCCATGCCCTCTACATCTGCTATGCACTTATCTATTGTTGCTTTAACACCTTCACTGCTACTTATAAGCTCTATAGAACCATAAGTATTAGCATCATTTGAAACAAACTCATTTAAGTATACAACTTTATCATCTTTATTCTCTTTTATTGTAGTTAACCAGCTACTAGGTAACTTATATTTTATTTTACCATCTAGAATATCATATTGCTTAAATTCAACCATACTATTTTGAGTTAATGTAGCTGTTCTTAGACTTTCTTCAAAATATTTTCCAACTCCTAATATAACTATCATAAGCCCTGCTAGTATTATTGCTAATCCTAATTTTCTCATATTATCATCTACTAATTTCATATGTTACCCTCCCTTTATTAATATACTATGTACCTTTTTCAAAAAATAGAATAAACTCCGAATAAAATTCGGAGTTTTAAATTCATATACTATCTTATCTCTTAACTGGTACAACCACAGTATTGCCTTTTATATCATAATACATTAACCAATGACCTGTTTTATCATTATCTTCATCTGGCATGAAAGTTACGAAACCAGTCTTTCCTTCATATGGTTGGTCTGCTAAATCTCTTGTGCCTGGTATTGCATATATAATATATTTTAAATTACCTTCATCATCACATTTATATCCAACCATGAAATTTCCATGTCGTGATATATAAGGATAATAGCAAATCATCGGATAGAACACCACAGAATATTTATTGTAATCATAAACACAATACATATCCTCTAATTTTTTTACATGAGCTTTATACCAAAAACAGTTTTTAATATTCTCATTACTGCCAATCTTCTCTAAACCATAGATTACTTCTTTAAAAAATTTACCCATAGTTCCGATTGGATAATCCTTATCATTCCATTCATTTTTTTTATATTTCTCAGGTTTACAATCTTCATATTTTTTATTTATATCGTCATAATCATATGACTTTTTCACCTTACAATCCTCATATTTATTCTTCTTTTTAGAGTGTTTTTTTCTATAATCTTTTAACCTTTCTATCTCTTTTTCATATTCTTCAAATATTCTATTCTCCTCATCAATATAGTCTTCATCATTACTTTCTAATTGCTCATTTATTAGATCATTCTTTACCAAAGGTTCAATTTCTTCAACATCAATAATATCTACTTCATCACTTATATAATTTTCATCGCTTCTTGTATTAGACATTGGAGTAGGGGTGATTCCAGGTATATTGATATTAGGGATAGGAGTAGAAGTACTTCCAGGTATATTAGGAATAATTCCACCATATGGAGGATTAGTAATGTTTGCATTATCAGTTCCTACATTTTGTGGCATTCCTGTTTGTTGCTGTGTATTATCAATTCCTGTATTTTGTGGTACTCCTGTTTGTTGCTGTATATTATTGGTGTTGTTTTGTATAATTCCAGCATTACTTTCTTGCTGCCCCAAATTTGTATTTTGAATTTGAGGCACTACTTTATTCATATTCTCATTATATGATTTTGGGGTTTCTTTTACTGGTGTAGTTTTACTATTATTTTCTTTTACAGTATTACTATCACTCTTAGCTAGAGGATAGTTCTGCCAGTTTTTAAGCTCTTCCCCTCCAATAAACCCTACCATTACAGGCATAACTTTATCTTCACTTATCTTACCAATAGCTGCTCCTTGCACCTTGTCCATACCTATGTTTGTATTTACTAAATTATTAGCATCAAATTCATTGCTAACATCAGCTTTTCCACCATCATCTATATTGATTCTACCAAGATTTATTAGTTCATTACCATTATTTCCTTGAACTATTAAAATCATAAAGTATGGGCCCTTTTGCTTTTTAAGATTTTGAGCATAAAATGAGGCTTTTGCTTTATCATTTCTTACCTCTAACTTAGCGTAGCCTGAAGGTGTTTTATTGGAATCTAGTCCATATCCTTTTTGATCTTCTTGTAATATTATAAAAAATCTATTATAGCTTTTTCTAGACGGCATACTCTTTACCTCCATTTTTATTTATACATTATAATATATGACTATTATGTATAAAAAATGAAGGATATTCTCTATTTATTTTTATAAGAAAAAAGATTCGTCTATTTAAGGCGAATCTCGTATATTTTATTTGCTAAAGTAGCAAACTCTTCTATTGTTAGAGTTTCACCTCTTCTAGTTGGATTAATACCCGCATCTTCAAAAGCCTTTTCTTGTAGTTCCTTAGATAATCCTATAGCTTTCATGCTATTCCATAGGGTTTTTCTTCTCATATTAAAAGATTGCCTTATTATATTAAAGAAAAGTTTTTCATCCTTCACTTCAACTCTAGGTTTATCTAATTTATCTAGTCTAATAACTATAGAATCTACTTTAGGAGATGGAATAAAGCAACTTGGAGGTACATTCCTAATAATTTTTGTATCACAATAATACTTTGCAAGTAGAGTAAATGCTCCATATTCTTTAGTACTTGGTTCTCCATTAATTCGTTCTGCAACTTCTTTTTGAATCATAATAGTTATAGATTTTATATCTAATTTATTATTTAAAAGATTTGCTATTATAGGTGTAGTTACATAATATGGTAAATTAGCTACTACCTTTACACTTTTTTCTTCACCTATTAGTTCTCTATAATTTACCCTTAAAGCATCTTTATTTATTAAACTAAAATTCTCATAACTAGATAATTCTGATTCTAAGATAGGTATTAATCTAGAATCTAACTCTATACTAGTAACTCTTTTAGCCCTTTTAAGTAACTCCTTAGTTAAAGTTCCAACACCTGGACCTATCTCTATTACGTAGTCATTCTCAGTTATATTTGCACCCTCTACAATATCCTCAAGCACTGTGTAATCAGTTAAAAAATTTTGTCCTAAACTTTTAGTAAATTTAAAATTATATTTTTCAACTAGTTCTTTTGTATTTAATTTATCCATACTAAATCTCCTTATCTACCTTCTTCATAGCTTCTACAAACTCATCCTTAGATATACCATAATTATTTAATCTAGTTAATAGCTGATTTGTATTACTATACCCTATCCCTAATTCTCTTCCAATAGCATCTCTTCTTTTTTTAGCATCTTTATCTGCTGTTAATCTAAAATAGTGCATATCTTGTATAGTAAACTCATGTCTAGGATCTTTTAATTCACACTTTGCTCCATTTAAAGCCTTGATAATAGTTTCTGGTGAAGCATTTTCAACTCCTATATTATCACCTTTTCTTCCTTCGCTTTGAGTTATATAAGCATGTTTAATATTAGGAATTCTTTTAGCTATAATTCTTCTTATTTTTTCTCCAGCAAAATCAGGGTCTGTTAAAACTATTACCCCTTGTCTCTTATTAGCCTCTTTTATTCTTTCAATAACTCTACTATTTATACCAAATCCACTAACTGATATTACTTCAGCATCAACAGCTCTTTTTACAGCTGTTACATCATCTCGTCCCTCTACTACTATTACTTCCTTAATCATAAAAGCCTCCATCCTGCATTATGCTATATAAAATATTATGTAACTTTTATATATAATTTATCCGATAACTAGCTGCTCTAATACCCCCATTTTCTTCAAAGTGGGAGTAAAGAACAGCTACGCCCCTGGATAACGATTTCTAAAGCTTCGAAGAAGCTAAGAACTCTGTTTATATATATTTCTTTGTATTTTAAAATTTCTCAATGTAATTATATCATAGCATATTTAATTTTAGGCATCTGAAAATAAAAAAATAGGAGCCTATGCTCCTATTTTAAAATATAAACGTTAACCTGTCTTCTTCCCCAGTTAACAGCTTCATCATAGCTATTAACATACACATCAACCTTATTACCTACTATGGCTCCCCCTGTATCTTCTGCAATGGCAAGTCCATATCCTTCGATATAAAGTTTTGTTCCTAATGGAATTACTCTTGGATCTACAGCTACAGTGCTATATCCATTTGGATTACGTTTAACAGTTGTACCTGTTGCTGTTATAGTACCTGAATCTCCCCTATCGGAAGTATAGGCAGTTGATACACAAGATATCATACTTGAATATGCAAAGTCTTTTACATTGCCACCACGTGATGGTCTTACAACAGCTAAGGTTCCTATATCTATTATCTTATTTATAGGATTCTTACTAACAACCTCTTTTACAACTCTTCTATTAACCTCTTTACCATTCTCATACACAACCTCTGTTGTGATAGTTCTCTTACCCTTAGAACCTTTTTGAACTACTTTTTCTACTCCTTGGTTAAGTTCAGAGTTTTTCCTTGTTTCAGTTTCAAAAGCTATTGGTTGAACTTCTTTTAAAAGTTTCTTCTTTACTCTTGTAACTTCAACAGTCATACCTGCTTGTAAATTTTCATCCATAGACGGAACTATCTTGTCCTCTTGACTTATTTTAATATTCTCAGCTTCTAACATATCTTCTACTGTTTTTTCTGCTGATGCTATTGATAAGTTTTTTCCATCTACCACTACTTCTACATCTACTGCCTTATTAATATAAATTATGTCACCATCATTAACTTCGCTGTCTAGTTCCACAGAAACTTTATCCTTCTGAGCAACTGTTATGCCGTTGTTCTCTAGTATAGTATTTAAATTTTTTGATAATGTAGTTATTTCTACTTTTTGACCATCAACTACTACTTCAACGGTATTCCTTAACCCCCAAATAGTAACTGCAGCACTTAATAGAATTAATACAACAACGAACACCGTCTTTGGCCAAATTGAAAAATTACTTTTCAATTTATCTTTGAATTTAATCATCATAAAGATTACCTCCCTCAGACAAGAGTACTTTGCTATTATATATTAGATACCGTAGTTATGTCAAATTTAGCACTCTAATCATTGAATTGACTGAACTTAATGCATACTATGCATAATAAAATAATAATTAAAATAATAGCTTTTTTGTGTTTTAGTTTCAGTCTTTCCGGGGTGATAAGTACAGGTTTATACTATACATATGCAAAAATAAGTTCATTTATTCTTTATATACATTTGACTTAAAAACTAATGAAATTTATATCTATAATTTCATATATCTTAACTACACTTTCAAATTTATATTTCAAATTATACCTCACTAATTTAAATTAAACAAGCTTTTTGTGTTAAATATTGTAATTTCTTCAATTTGCTCTCTGCTTGTACCTTTAATATTAGCTATTTCTTCTATAATAAACTTTATATAATTTGATTGATTTCTCTTTCCTCTATTTGGTGTTGGTGCCATATATGGGCAGTCGGTTTCTACCAGCAACCTATCTAGGGGCAATTCCTTTACCACTTCTTTTATAACCTTAGAATTTTTAAAAGTAACTACCCCAGTAACTCCTATATAATATCCTAATTTTAAACATTCCTTAGAGAATTCTACACTTCCTGAAAAGCAGTGAACTACACCTACTACATCAGGAAATTCCTTTAATATTTCTAGGGTATCTCCATGGGCATCTCTATCATGAATTATAACAGGCAAATTAAATTCTTTAGCTATAGCCATTTGCTCTCTAAAAACTTTCTTTTGTACTTCTCTTGAAGGATTTTCTTCCCAATAGTAGTCTAGTCCTATTTCCCCTATTGCAACTATCTTCTTATCCTTAGCTAGGATACGTATTCTCTCTTTAACTTCATCCCTAAATTCATCAGCATTCTCTGGGTGAATTCCTGCCGCAGCATGAATGAAATCATAGTCTTCAGCTAACTTTACAGACATTTCAAGACCCTTCAAGCTAGAACCACAATTTATTACTCCTATAACCTCTTTATCTTTTATCTCTTTTAAAATAACATCTCTGTCATCATCAAATTGTTCATCATCATAATGAGCATGTGAATCAAATATCATATTATCCCCACTTTCATAAGTTAAATTTTTATCAATCCCATATTTATCATTTAATTTATCATATATGGTAAATTAATCTTTGTCTATAGATAAAATTCACTAATAAACAGATTTCTTTGCTTCAGAGGGAGTTTTTTACTCCCTCTGAAGGTTACTAACAGAATTCTAAGTATCAATTTATTTGATACCTAGAATTCGTTGTCCTTTAGGGTAAATCGTTATCCAGGGACGTAGCAGCTCTTTACTTCCTCTTTAAAGAAGATGGGAGTATTAGAGCTGGTAGTCATCGGATAAATATAAAAGCTAGTAAGGTATTTAAATTTTATCCAATATATGTTAATTTATTCATGATAGCAAAGGAGTAAATTTTATACTGTGTTATAATTATATAGTAATATTTAAGGAGGTAATCTTATGATTTTTGATAGCCATGTGCATACTTGTTTTTCTACTGATTCTAACATGAAGCTAACTGATGCTATTAATACAGCAGATAAACACAACATAGGTTTAGTTATTACAGACCATATGGATTTAAATTATCCTAAGGAATCTGGATTTCGTTTTAATGTAGATGATTATTTTAAAGAATACGGAGAATACAGAAGTGATAATCTATTATTAGGTATAGAAGTTGGAATGTCTCTAGATTATAAAGAAGATAATGAAAAGCTTATAAATTCCTATGACTTTGATCAGGTTATAGGTTCTCAGCATACAATAAGTAATATTGATATTGGATACTCGGATATTTATGAAGGCTTATCCTATAGAGAAGTTCTAATTAAGTACTTTCAAGAAATTTGTGACTGTATAAAAACTCATCCTTACATAGATACTTTAGGTCATATAGATTATATATCCAGATACGCACCTGTAAGTGATAGTGAGATTTACTATGATAAATATAATGATTTAATAGATAGTGTTATAAAAACTTGTATTGATACTAATACTGCTATGGAAATAAATACTCGTAGAATAAAAAGCAATGTAACCTTTGATAATCTAAAAAAAATCTATAGTAGATATAAAGAATTAGGAGGGAAATATGTAACTATTGGTTCTGATTCCCACAATCCTTCTGCTATTAATAACAATTTTAAAGAAGCTCTTTTATTATGCCATCTATGTAATGTTCAGCCAATATATTTTAAAAACAGAAAGCCTGAATTTTTCTAAATACTCAGGCCTTCTATTTTTTTATTCTATAACTTCTCCCTTAACTTTCACCCTTCCTCCATCTGGACATGAAAGCTGAAACATCTTTCTACGTTCATCTCCAAAATCTAAATCTCCTCCATTAAGTAAAGTATATACACTTGGATAAATATTTTGCCACAATTCATGACAAATGGGAGGACAAATATCTTCCACTTCATATATGTCTCCTTTTTTATGATATCCACACCTACACTTACTTTCTAAAACAGTTATTCTTACCTTTCCCATATAATTCCCCCAATGATTTATTTACCTTTAATTATATAATAAAAAAAGCTACATCCAAAGGATGTAACTTTTTTTATTAACGTACTATTGAACCTGATTCAATGTCACCTGGATCTACTACACATAATTTTGAATCATCATCTGTAGCTGCAGAAAGAATCATACCTTGAGATATTTCACCTCTTAAAGTTACAGGCTTAAGGTTAGCAACTAAAACTACGTTCTTTCCAATTAAATCTTCTGGCTTGCAGTGCATTGCAATACCTGATATAACTTGACGAATCTCTCCACCCATATCTACCTTAAATTTCAAAAGTTTTTTAGCTTTCTTAACTGGCTCACATTCTAAAACTTTAACTACTCTAAGGTCAATTTTTTCGAAATCATCTATAGTTATCTCTTCTTTTATTGGAGTTATTTCTTTTTTTTGTGCAGCTTTTTTAGCTGCTTCAGCGATTTCTTCAAGTTCTTTTATTTTAGCTTCCACATCTATTCTTGGGAATATTACAGCTCCCTTATTAACATTAGTTCCTGCAACAGTACCATCAAAAGAAGTCAAACTTTCCCATGTAAAATTAGAAATATTTAATTGCTCATTTATTTTGGCACTTGTTGTTGGTAAAAATGCTGAAGTTAAAGAAGATATTATTCTTAAACTTTCACATAAGTTATAAAGAACTGTAGCAAGTCTTCCTTTTAAGTTTTCATCCTTACCTAATATCCAAGGCGTTGTCTCATCGATGTATTTATTGGTTCTTCTAATTAATGTCCATATATGATCTAGTGCATCAGAAACTCTTAAATGCTCTATTTCAGCTTCAACCTTCTTAGGTACTTCTAATGCAACGGAAATTAACTCTTCATCGATAGCCTCCTTAACATCCGGAGCTGGAATTACTCCTCCAAAGTATTTCTCTACCATAGTTACAGTTCTTGAAACTAAATTTCCAAGGTCATTAGCTAAATCTGAATTAGTTTTCTTTATGAATATTTCATTGTTGAAAAGTCCATCAGAACCAAATGGTATTTCATGTAGTAAGTAATATCTTACAGCATCTACTCCAAAGTGATCTACAAGTATTACTGGATCTACTACATTTCCTTTAGACTTACTCATCTTACCATCCTTCATCAATATCCAGCCATGTGCAAATACTTTTTTAGGCAGAGGTAAATCAAGTGCCATCAATAGAACCGGCCAGATAATGGTGTGGAAACGAACAATCTCTTTCGCCATAATATGTACATCTGCCGGCCAGTACTTTCTGAATAATTCATCGTCATCAGACAAGTAACCGAGTGCTGAGATGTAGTTAGTCAGTGCATCAATCCATACATAGACTACATGCTTCGGATTGGACGGTACTTTAATTCCCCAGTCGAATGATGTACGTGACACAGCAAGATCTTCCAGTCCAGGCTTAATGAAGTTATTCAGCATTTCATTTTTTCTTGACACAGGCTGAATGAAGTCTGGATGATCTTCATAATACTGTACAAGGCGGTCAGCATATTTACTTAACTTGAAGAAATAACTCTCTTCTTTAACCAGCTCAACTGGATGGCCGGAATCCGGGCTTTTTCCGCCGACAATCTTATCGCCTTCAAAGATAGGATCAACGAGCTGCGTTTCTGTATAATAAGTTTCATCCGGAACTGAATACCATCCTTCGTACTCACCAAGATAAATATCACCCTGCTCCAGTAAACGTTCAAATATTTTTTCTACGACTACTTTATGACGCTCTTCAGTCGTACGGATAAAATCATCATTGGAAATCTCTAATTTTGTCCATAGCGCTTGAATATCCTCGATAATCTCATTCAAATATTCGATCTCAGGCTTACCTGCTGCCTGTGCCTTCTCCTGAATCTTCTGACCGTGTTCATCTGTACCTGTCAAATATCTGACGTCATATCCTTGCAGGCGCTTGTAACGGGCAATCGTATCTGCGGCAACAGTGGAATAGGCATGTCCAATATGCAGCTTACCGCTTGGATAATAGATCGGTGTCGTCACGTAAAAAGTTTTGTTTGTCATCGTAGTCCTCCTCAATTGTTCTATCACTTAAATATACAGAAAAAAGGCATGGATTTCAATATCCTTTAAATGTAAATTCGACAAATTTAATATTAAACTATCACTATAAAATATTACACTATCTTTACAAAACTTAATATACAAACAAACTTATTGACATTGTATATTTATGGTAGTATATTCTAACTATGTCAAATGTCGAATTTGTCTATTGATATGTCGAATTAGAAAATATTACTAACTGTTTTGGAGGATAAATGTTATGAAATCAACAGGTATTGTAAGAAAAGTTGATGAATTGGGACGTGTTGTAATTCCGATTGAATTACGTCGTATCTTAGACATCGCTGAAAAAGATGCATTAGAGATTTACACTGATTCAGATAAAATTATTTTAAAGAAATATAAACCAAGCATGACTTGTGCAGTCACTGGTGACGTTTCTGAAGATAACTACTTATTAGCAGGCGGCAAACTTGTTCTTAGCAAAGAAGGCGCTGAACAGTTAATCAAAGAAATTGAAGAAAAAGAAAAAGCAGCAAAATAATACATCAAGCCCTGGCGCAAGAGCGCCGGGGCTTTAATCATGTATATGAAAACTATCATAGACTTCTCTTTTTTTCAGTCCTCGCTCAACAGCTACTTGTTTGATCGCCTCTTTTGATGACTGTCCTTCGCTGATATAGTGATTCACGTGGTCATTCAGTGATAAATCACCCCACCACTGCTCCACATGAGCTTCGTACTGACCATCAATGACAATGACGAACTCACCTTTTAACGGGATGTCATGCTCAATTTTAGCCAGCAGGTCCTTGACTGGTGCTGTTACAACCTGCTCAAACCGCTTCGTCAACTCTCTTGCAAGTGCTACACGCCGCTCCGCATCTATTTTCGCAATAGTGGTCAATGTATCTTTCACACGGTAAGGAGATTCATATAGCAGAATAGAATGCGGCTGCTGCATTAATTCCTCAAGCTTAGCATATTTGTCAGATTCCTTACGCGGCAGAAATCCATTGAACAGAAAAGAATAAGAAGATAATCCGCTCGTCATCAACGCGGTTAATGCGGCGTTCGGCCCGGGCACTGTGACAACAGTTAAGCCGGCATCTCTGACAGCATTGACCAGTTCATAGCCTGGGTCACTGATGAGCGGAAGTCCTGCATCTGAAACGAGAGCTACAGACTTCCCTTCTCTAAGCATCGCTACAAGTACTTCTGTCATCTTGTCCTTATTATGTTCATGATAACTTTTAAGTGGTGTCTTAATCTCATAATGATGCGTCAATCTACCCGTTACCCGTGTATCTTCACAAGCAATGACATCTACTTCCTGCAGTATACGAACCGCTCGGAAGGTCATATCTTCAAGGTTGCCGATGGGTGTTCCCACTAGATAAAGTGTACTCATGTGCTGCCTCCTTGATCATTTGCAATTTTTGTTGTCTAGTCAGCTGCTTAATCGCATATTCGCGCTGCATCGCTGCTGACTTCGACGTATGACGTTCTGAGTAGACCCGGCTGACGGGACGTCTCGTTCTAGTATATTTTGCACCTTTCCCTGAGTTGTGCATTGTTAAGCGCTTATCGAGGTCTGTTGTGTACCCTGTATACAATGTACCGTCACTGCATGTTAATATATAGATATAATGATCAGCCATAATATACCTCTTTCATTTCGGGCGAATATACACCGGAATTATCATATATATAGAACGGCGGCATTACTTTACAATCCGGTTTACCGCCTTTGATCCCTTCAATGACAATGGTGACAGCGGCCGGTTTATCAGGCTTTGAATAAATCTGCCACAGTTTCTTCGGCTCAATGTCTGCCGCACGCATAGAGACCAGGCAGTCGACGAGACGATCCGCACGATGAACGAGATAGAGTTTGCCACCCTGCTTCAGTAGATGGCGTGCTGCGTGTGTACAGTCGTCGAGTGTACACATCACTTCATGACGCGCAATTTGATGTGCTTCTTTCAGATGCCGGAATGACTGGTTTGCACGGAAGTACGGCGGATTACAAGTGACAATATCATATTGACTCGGAATAAATCGCGTCGACTCCTTTAAATCCATCTCATATACAGTGATGCGGTCAGACAGGCCGTTACGTTCAACGGTCCGCCTTGCCATATCTGCCAGCTGCGGCTGTATTTCGACTGCATCGATCGTATAGTTTGAGCCGTGACTAAGAAGGAGCGGTATAATACCGTTTCCTGAACAGAGGTCCATGACGCGGCCTTTGTTGAGTTTAGGCGTGAAATGACCAAGGAGCAGTGCATCGGTCGAGAATGAAAATACCGCATCATTCTGGATGATTTGTAAGTTTTCTTTTATCAATTGGTCTAAACGTTCGTTCTCTTTAAGCATATGTTCCTCCAAGAAAAAAAGGCATTGCTGCCCCTTTAATCCGAATCCAGTAAGCTGAGGCAGAACATGCAGTCACCACCGCCGCGGTGCTTACCGAACAGTTCACCTCTGCATATATGGAACCCTTCAGCATAGAGCATCGCAAGGTTATCCTTACTTTGAAGCGACTTCATTTTCTTAGGCTGATTCTTCTGTGACTGAATCATCCGCTGCATGTTGTCCCGCTCCAGCTTCAACGCTACATTCTCTTCGACAAGATCGACAGTCTGCTGTTTCAATTCAACAAACCCTTGCTGAATCATATTCATCTGCTGTTCCAGTTCCATAATTTTGTTCAATAAATCGTCTCGATTCACATTATCATTCCTTAAGCATTGATTTCATCGATATGATATTCAAGCGGCTGTTCCATCCCCTGAATTTTCACCTGCATCGTCACATCAAGAATATTGAGGGCGATGACTTTTCCTGGTCCTTCGGGTGTGTCAATTTTATCACCAATGTCAGGGAGTTTCTTTCTTGTTTCTTCATAGTAATCATTCTCATATTTCAGACAGCACATCAATCTGCCGCATGCACCGGATATTTTTGAGGGGTTGAGTGATAAATTTTGATCTTTAGCCATCTTAATTGAAACAGGTTCGAAATCTCCTAAATAAGTCGAACAGCACAAGCTGCGCCCACACGGGCCGATACCACCAAGTATCTTCGCTTCATCTCTGACACCTATTTGACGCAGTTCAATACGTGTTTTCAGTTCATATGCCAGACTCTTAACTAGCTCTCTGAAGTCTATCCGTTCATTCGCTGTAAAGTTAAATATAATTTTACCTTTATCAAGCGTATAGACAGCATTGACTAAATACATTTCGAGCTGATGCTTTTTTACCAGTGCTTTGCAGCGTTTCAATGCTGCATCCGCTTCCTGCATGTTCGATTCATACTTCAGCATATCCTGCTGTGTCGCACGACGTTTAATAGCAGGTACAGGCAGAACGACGTCTGTTTCCTCGACCTGTCGATTACCGATGACGACACGAGCCAGTTCCTGCCCTCGTTTCGATTCAACGACTACGTAATCATTTAATTGATAAGTCTCCCCATTAGGTACGAAATATTCTGTTTTATCTGCTCTGTGATATTTAATACCAATGATTTCTATCACTTATTTCACCTCTTTTGCGATTTGAATCGCTATATGTTCAAACACCAGCATTGGGCTGACGTACTGTAATAAGTTTCTTTTGCCGAGCAGGACGACATCAATCCACTTAACGCATTCGGACAATGATCTATGACGTGCCAATGTTTCCAGTTTCGGCTGATGGTCCGGAAAACTCAAATGATGATTGTTCAGTTTGATATATATCATATCCTGAAAATACAGCTGGAGCATGTCGAGTGCCAGCAACTGCTGTTCGCGGTCTGATACAATCTGCAGCAGGTCGACAATTTGGACGAGCCCCATCGTGCTGTCAGTCATCATCATATCTGCCCATTTTAACATGGCTGTGCGCAGTTGCGTGAACTCTTTTTCTTCCATCCAGTCATTTGCTTCTTCCTCACCAAATGACAATGCGACCAATGTGGCAGCCTGAGCTTCGCTAATTCCGCCGTTTATCAACGCTGTACGGAGTGTATCATCCGATGGTGCAGACACAGAAATATGCTGGCATCTCGAATGGATAGTCGGCAGAATTTCGCCCGATTTAGTCGTCAAGAGCAAAGCGACCGTATTCGGCGGCGGCTCTTCAAGAAATTTCAGAATAGAATTCTCACCTTGTACCGTCACTTTATCGAAATCAACGATAACATATACTTTATAATCGCCCTCCACCGGCTTCTGATTCATCCGGTGCAGCAGTTCTTCAATCATTTCCTTCTTAATCGACTGCTCATCTGTCTCCAGCCAGTAGAAATCTGAGTGGTTATGACTGAATACGCGGGAACGTGCTGTGTCATCTGCCGCTAATATATGAGCCGCAAACTGGATAGCTTCTTCTTTCAGGGCCGTACGCTGAGTGCCTTCCATCAAATAAGCATGTGATAATTTATTGGCTGTTACTAATTGCTGGAGTTGTCTGTTCATAAGTCCTCCGTTATATTGAAAAAGCTGCATAGCTGCAGCTCGTTAAAATTGATGAAATTGTTCAATCGGCATAACAAAAACAGTTGCTCCGCCAACTTCTACTTCCACTGGATAAGGAATATAATTATCCACGTTACCACTCATTGGTGTTACCGGAGAAACTAGCTGATCACGGTTGCGGCAAGTGTTATTGATTAACGATAACAGCTCCTGGACACGCTCGTCTTCAACACCTGTCAGAAAAGTTGTATTTCCTGCACGTAAAAATCCACCTGTTGTTGCAAGTTTCGTCGTTCTGAAATCATGCTTTGTTAACTGACTCATTAAATTCTGGCTGTCCTGGTCCTGGACAATNNGTCACATTATAACATAACTATTTTAATTTTTTGATGATGATATTATAGACCGTTTCAATCACTTCTTCAAGGGCTTGCGAAGCATCGACTACATGAATGCGGTCCGGGTAATCTTCCGCTAGTTGATCATAGCCGGCACAGACGCGCTTGTGAAATTCAAGCGTCTCTTTATCCAGACGGTTAGTTTCTCGTGCGTTATCAGCAATCCTGCTGAGACCGACTTCAGCGTCAACACGCAGGTAAAGTGTCAAATCTGGATAATGAGATTCTATAGCAAAGTCATTGATTGTTAAAATATCTTCTTTACCGATTCCACGGGCATATCCTTGGTAAGCAAGGGAGCTGTCAATAAACCGGTCGCATAGCACTAATTTCCCTGCAGCAAGCGCCGGCAGTACTTTTTCAACTAGATGCTGTCTTCTGCTTGCAGCGAACAGCAGCGCCTCTGTGCGGTAATCCATATCATTTTGATCATGCAGCAGTAATTCTCGAATAGCCTCGCTAATTTTTATACCGCCTGGCTCACGTGTGGTGACAATCTCGCAGCGTTCACTAAGCCGTTCAGCAACTGCTGACATAACCGTCGATTTACCGGATCCCTCCGGCCCTTCAAATGTGATAAACAAACTCATACTATCCCTCACTCAACTATCGTTATCTTCCCATCAATCATACCATGAATACGAATCCCCTGGCCTACGTATTTTTGAAGTACTGTGACATGACCTTCAGTCAATCTTTCTCCAGCTACAACGAAAGGAATACCAGGAGGATACGGTATCAGTGACTGCGCCGTGTAATAGCCGATACCTTCTACGAGAGATACAATGCGTTCCTCACCTTCCACAGGATTGAAATATCCAGGAGAAGTAGGGAGTGTATTTTTTGCTTGAATCATATTATTAGCTGGTATATCGGTCACATCCGTTTTTTTAATTGCTGTCAGCAGTCTATCCATCGGAAAATGGTCTCCTTCATGCCATAACGGCAGCACTAACAGTACTTCAGATAACGTGGCAAGTTCGGTATAGATGAACTGTTTCTCTAGAAGAGTCTGGAGTGCTGTTCCTGAATAACCATCTTTTCTAATCATCAATTTAAGAGGGTCATCCATCTCCACTACGTCAACTTGATGGCTTAACTGTTGTATGAGTATACTGCGCTTCTGCCAGAAATTCGCTGCATCATAATTGACGTAAAACGCATGCGCCTGTTCCAAGCTTGATAATACAAGGTAGGATGGACTGGACGTCTGAAGAATCGATAAATAGCGACGTATGTTATTTTTCAGCGATGCTTGATGGTGAATGTGAATCACTGAACCCATCGTCAGTGCAGGAAGTGTTTTGTGATACGACTGAACAACATAATCCGCTCCGTAATGAATCGAAGAAACAGGAAAACCGGCAGCAATATCAAAATGTGCCCCGTGCGCTTCATCAACGAGTACTTCAATGTCACAATCATGAAAGAATTCAATAGCTGTCTTGATGTCATACGTCTCACCAAAGTAATTAGGATAGGTCAGTACAGCAAGTGTGACCTCTTCCAGATCTTTTTTATTAATCATAGAAAAATCTATACCTGCATATTGCTGTGACACTGTTGATACAGTTGTCGGTAGAATATAAGCCTTTAAGCCGGCCATAGTCAAACCATTGAAAACAGATTTGTGTACATTTCGCATCACCGCAACTGATGAGGATTTGACGCTTTGCAGAACTGATAATAGTCCAGTTGTCGTTCCATTGACTAAATAACGGGATTGATAGTCTGAATGTCTCGTCAATAATCGTTCACTATCAGCTATGATTGTTTCAGCATGATGATAATCATCAAGTCCAGTAATTTCAGTCATATCATAAGAAAGCTTTATATCAAGATTGCCGATGGTACCATTATGGTGCCCAGGTACATGAAGTGAAATGGCACGACTTGCATAGTAATTGAGCTGAGTGGTAATAGGATTCATAACATCATCCTCCCTTAAGAAAGTAGTTTTAGTATACCAGATGATAAGGTTGTGATTCCTGTATTCTCAAGGCAGAAGAACGCAAAAAAAAGAGA
>NZ_DHYX01000020.1:0-34019 GCF_002414285.1 Clostridium sp. UBA5119
GTCAGTGCCTCTATGTCTGGTCCTTTTAGTGTTGCAGCATCTGTAGTTGGAACTGAAAATTTATTAAAATGGATGATTAAATATCCTAAAAAAGTTCATACTCTTATGGAAATAGTGTCAGAATCTAATAATAGATACATAGAAGAAGTTGCTAAACTGGGTATCTCAATTAGTTTTGCTGATCCAGTCTCATCAACAAGTCTTATAAGTCCAAAGCAATTCAGAGAATNNACATAAATAAAATAAAAGAAAAAACTGGTAGTTACCCTGGTATACACATCTGTGGAAAAAGTAGAGACATTTGGGAAGATGTTGTGAATACTGGAATTTCTAATTTTAGTATTGATAATATAGAAGATATAGAAGAAGCTAAAAATGTGATGGGTGATAAGGTTGTAATAACAGGAAATGTTCCTCCTGTTGATGTTATGTATTCTGGAACTAAAGAAGACATTTTTAAGTCAGTTAAACAATGTATTAGAAAAGGTTACAATTCTCAAAAAGGTTATATTTTAAGCACTGGATGTCAAATTCCAATGCACACTCCAATGAAGAATATTGAAGCCTTTATGGATGCTGGTAAACTATACGGAAAGTATCCAATAGATATAGAAAAACTAATGAATAATTAATAAATCTTTTTACTGAAATCTTAAGAAATAGATTCTTTAATAATCTATTTCTTAAGGTTTTTTCTTTCATAAGCTAAACTTTCCAAGTATGATTTTAAATTTATGACATATAATAATTTTGATATTTCATAGTGGAATTCTTCTGATAATAATGGTGTTAATAGGACTGTTGTAGATGAAGAAATTTACTATGAACAAAATTTCACTCTTGGATTGAGCTTAAGCTTATTTTCATAATATGCTAGCTCCATACCTTAAAAATAAAATTTTAGGAGGTAATTGTTATGCACAATAATGAAGGAAAAAGCGCTAAACGCCATCTACGAGATGTACAAATTGAACTTCAAGATTCAAAAACTTGCTTGGATCAAGCATTAAAATCTGTTGAAAAATCACAAAACAGACAAATAATCGAAAATACCCTTAACTCAGTAGAAAGTGCACTACATTCATTAAATAACACACTTTCTAACTATGAAGAATAGTAAAAACTAGTGCTATTATATTCCACTATTTCCTCTTCGCCAATATCCTTTTTAGGGTATTGGCGAATTATATTTTACTCTAACTTCACTAGCTTTAACAACCTGATGCTAAAATCTTATATAATCTCTGTCATTATACTCTCATAGTTTGGTGGTAAGTCATAACTTTTTATATACTCAAACTTTTTCACCTTACCCCTTTCGTTTCCTTCTATTGTGAAATCAATATTATCAGTTGCCACAAGAATATGAGGTCTTATATAGGAATTTACTTGAAGGCTTATATCAAAGACAAAGAAACGAACCATTAGGTCTAGAAATACTATTTTGACATTGATATTGCTAATCAACACCATAACTACCAACATAATTAAGCCACTCTTAATATATTTTCTAAAATTTATCACTTTGTTTACCTTTATTTTCTTTTATTTATATTAACCTATGTTTTCCATTGACATAAATTAAATATCAGAATTCATTTTATTTTATTAAGGATAGCGTATCTCCACACTAACCTATCTTACTTGTATATGTATGTATTCTTAATATATTACATTTATATATATAGTATGTGTATATATACTTTACCTATGTATTAAATAGACTTCATACTTTATCCCAAACATAATAAACACAACTGGGTTTAATTCTTATTATTTCTAGCAGAGTAGAAATATATCTTTATTTCCCTAGATACAATATATTATGATATTACTTACTTTCCAACATTTTTACAAAATTAAATCAATTATATAATTGTCTATAGCTTCATTTATTTTATATATTCCATAAATTACTATATGCTATATGAATAAATCTAACTATTTAAAGCAAAATAAATTTGAAAAAGATAAATGAGGTGTTTAAATAATGTTATACATATCTATATTTTTTGTTGGTCTATTTGTTTTATTTGCACTTGTATCACCACAATATTTTATAGCCATATCAAATAATGCCTTAAACTTTACTACAGCTAAATTTGGTTGGCTATTTCTTATTATAACTTTTATTATTTTAATTTTTGTAATTTGGTTGGCATTTAGCAAGTATGGCAATTTAAAATTAGGAAAAGATGATGACAAACCTCAATTCAGTAACCTTACTTGGTTTTCTATGCTATTTAGCGCTGGCATGGGCATAGGAATAATCTTCTGGGGTGTAGCAGAGCCTTTAGATCACTATGTTTTTCCACCTATAGGTATTAAAGAGTTAACTGTTGAAGCCGCTAATACAGGTATGGTTTATTGCTTCTTTCACTGGGGCTTACATGCTTGGGCTATCTATTCATTTGTAGGGCTTGTTCTTGCATATTTTAGATTTAGAAAAAATAAAAGACTATTAATTAGTGAAACAATCCAACCTTTAATTAAAGAAAACTTACGTTTTAAAAGTACAATAGTTATAATAATAGATGTATTAGCAATAATAGCTACAGCCTTTGGTGTAGCTACTTCTTTAGGGTTAGGTGCTTTACAAATAAATGGCGGATTAAATAATGTTTTTGGTATTCCTATAAATAGTTTTATACAAATACTAATAATAATAGTTGCGACTATACTATTTTTATTATCTTCTTCAACAGGTATCGAAAAAGGGATTAAAATTTTAAGTAATGTAAATATAGCTATTGCAGTTCTACTTATGCTCTTTGTCTTTATTTTGGGACCTACATCTAATATTTTAGAAATTTTCACTAATACTCTAGGTGAATACTTTCAAAACATTGTGTCTTTGAGCTTAAAACTAAGACCATTTAGAGACTCTAGTTGGATTTCTAGTTGGACTTTATTTTATTGGGCTTGGTGGATAGCTTGGTCTCCATTTGTTGGTGTATTTATAGCTCGTATATCAAAAGGAAGAACTATAAAAGAATTTGTTTTAGGTGTTTTATTAGTTCCAACTTTATTTAGTTTCTTTTGGTTTGCAGTGTTTGGTGGAACAGCCCTTAATCTTCAAATGAATACTAATTTAAATTTAGTAGAAGTAGTAAAAAATAATATTACTTCTACACTATTTATCACCTTGAAAAGTCTCCCTACTGGCACAATATTAAGTGTTATTTGTATAATTTTAATTATGACATTCTTTGTTTCATCAGCAGATTCTGCAACATTCGTTCTTGGTATGTTTAGTTCAAAAGGTAATATGAATCCTAAATTATCTATTAAACTTATATGGGGCATTCTTGAATCATTGATAGCTATATCACTCCTATTAAGTGGAGGTTTAAAAGGTCTTCAAACCATGGCTATACTTACTGCACTTCCTTTTAGCATTATATTAATCTTAATGCTTTCATCTTTACTTAAAGAATTAAAAAAAGAAAATTTACCTGAGTTTAAACACTTAAAAGCTAAAAATAAATCTAAGTAATAATAAAAAGAATCCTCATCTTTAAATGAACATTAATCACTGGAAATAAATTTTTATCATTATAAATTAGTCCTTAATTAAACTCATTCAATATTTCTAAAATAAAATATTTGTTCTAAGGGTTAGCTTAGTATTGATACCCTAAAATAAAGCAGTAGAATTTTAGCATTCTACTGCTTTATTACTTAATCTAACCTCACCTTTCTATTTCTAAAAGTTTTACCTGTGATGTAACTTAATAGCAATATTGCTACTAAAACCATGAATGTGTATAATGAATTAATTTCTACAACAAAATTTGTAATTAAAATAAAGTTTAGAATTGCTCCTGGTATTACAAATAAAATATATAATAATAGCACCTTTATTATTTTTTTTGTATTTCCTTTATTTTTTATTATTACTTTTCTTAATCCTATACTAAAAATAAACCTACAAAACAAAAAGTCAACTATAAACATAAAAATTATATTTAAGGTGAATTTCATATGAAATATATAATATAATAATGACATCATTGTTGACATAATTATAGCCCACCTAGTACTCTGATATATATTAAGTATTGTACTACTATTAATATCCTTTAATTTTATTATTTCTTTGCAAAACTCTTCAATATTATTACCAATGATACTCTTCACATCAATATCGTCATCTTGTGCACTTATTAATAAGTCCTTTACATCTTCACTTACTTCATCCATAAAGTTACCTTCCATACCACTACTTGATAAATACATTACTATACTCATGTATGCTTCCTTATATTCATCCCTCAATATGCTATTACTCATCATCCATCCCCCCTATAATCTTATTTACATTAACATGTAGTTTATTCCAGTATTCTATAAAACCTTCAAGTTCTATACTTCCCATTTCTGATAGTTTATAATATTTTCTATTAACTCCCGCGGATGATTTCCTTCTTTCAGCAATTATTAACTGATTTTTTTCAAGCCTAAGTAATAATGGATAAAGCGTTCCCTCAACAATATCTTCAAAGCCATATTGTTTTAATTTTGTTAGTAGTTCATAACCATAGGTCTCTTCCTTTGAAATTATACTTAGTATACATCCTTCAAGAATACCTTTAAGAATTTGAGAATTATTATTCACAGTAACTCCTCCCTTACCTTGTAATACAAAGTATAATATTATTATATTAAAATATACTTTGCATTGCAAGGTATATTTTAATAAATCCTGCTTTTACTTAATATTGGCTAAAAATAATCACTAAAAAAAGAAGGTGTAGCCTCTAAGACTACTCCCTCTTTCCTACTTATATAATCCATAAAACTATGATTTATTTAAATCATAGTTAGCCAATTCTTTTACCTAAGTTCTTTTGATAAAGGCTTGCTTCATAAACAACCATAGTAGCTGCTACTCCTACATTTAAGGAATCTGCACCTCCAAACATGGGGATTATTATTCTTTCACATTCATATTTGTTCCAAATTTCTGAAATTCCATGTATTTCATTTCCTACAATAATAGCAATTCTCCCTTTATAATTAGCATCATAGTAATTGTTACTGGCTTTTAAATCAGTAACAATAATCTTAAATCCGTTACTTTTAAGCCACCTTACAAGTAATTCTATGTCACTACTTACAACTGGCAACATAAAACTAGACCCCATGCTTGACTTTATCAACTTTTGATTTGTTTTTCTAACTTTACTATTACAAATAATTACTCCATCCCCACCAGCACCATCAACTGACCTTATAATTGTTCCAATATTTCCTGGTTTTTCTAATCCATCAAGTATTACTAGCAAATTGTTTTCCTTTAGCTTTACATCCTTAAGGTNNCTTTGGAAAACTACATAATAGAAAAAATCCTTCTCCACTATCTCTGCTACTCAACCTTTTACACAAATTGCTTGATATTAAACATGAATTCTCTGCTACCATAGAAATACTCTTAACCATATCAAGGATAGATTTGTTTTTAATAAACTCTAGACAAAATACAAAGTTTATTATTCTAATATTACTTTTAATTATCTTTTCATAGGCCCATAATCCCTCTATAACAAATAAATCCTCATCTTCAACTTTTTTATTCTTAATTATTCCATTGATTAGTCTTATTGAATGGTCCTTACTACCAACAAGTTTTAAATGAGAAAACTCTTCACATAATTGCTCTATATCTAACCCCATTTTAAATATTATTCCTCTCTACTCAACTCATAAAAATTTATAAACTTTATCTATCCCCAAATTTTCTTCCATATGATACGTTTACCTACATCTTCAAACCCTATAATTCCATAAAATTCTCGTTGACCTCCAAAACAATATTTTGCTCCATACTTTTGGCTTTTCTTCATGCCCTCCATCAATGCAATGGTGGCAAGTCCCATTCTCCTATACTCCGGAATAGTAGCTAGTGGTTCTAAATACGCATATTGATTTTGTGTATCCTCCCACATACCTGCAAAACAAGCATAGTCACCATTGGGAGCTTTTATAACTGTTGTAAGTTCCTTGTTAAATCTAGGAGCACTCTGCATAAGTAGTCTACCATCAATATCATCATCTGGATTAGGTCCATGATTAAAGCCCTTCCATAGACAAGCATGAATCTTCTTTAAATCATTTTCATCTTCAAGAGATATCATTGAAAAGCCTTTTGGTAAAGGTAACTCCTTAAATCCCTTCTCATAGGGATATATGGTAATTGCTTCAGTATCACATACTTCATATCCTCTTTCAGTTAGTAAATCATCAAGACCCTGCTTATCAGTAGAATACACTGTCAAGGTATGCCTTCCATCCTTCTCCTCTGATAACTCCTTTTCACCATAAGTAAGCATCTCAGGGTATAAATCTTCATAACCTGCTTTTACCGCCATGATGCACTCTCCTAATCTCATCTCATAGCACGTAACTCCAACAATGTCACTATTTTCTTCCCAAAGACCAAACCTATGAGTCAGCTTATGATCAAAATATGAATGCGTGTGTGCATACTCGTAAAAACTTGGAAGCAAATATCCATTAAAATGATCACTATTATAATTATCCTTTAGAAATTTATATACTCTTTCAAAATCACTTAACAATTCGTATCGCCTATGCTTAATTATCATATATATTTCACCTCACAAAACATAAATATCTTTAATTAATAATTACATATATCAAAATTTATCATCATACTTATTTTAATATGTGGGGTAATTAAATAATATATAAAGAACAGTTCTATATTATTCTTTGCACATAAAAAACTACCACTCATTATAAGAGTGATAGCTTTTCATTTCTATTTTTACTATATACAATTTTTTTAATACTATCTATAGAAAGAAAAAATTCTTCTGACAGCTGATCAATGGTATATCCACTTTCATGCTTATTACGTATAACTTCATTTCTATTTTTTATACGCTGCCTGGTTCCTGACTTTTCTCCCCACTTTTTCCGTGTTGTATGTTCAGATGGAATATATACATATTCTCCTTGAATATACTTTTGAATTTCTCTTAATAAATTATCTGGTAAAATTGTTTCAGCCTTTACATATCCCATAAAGCTCAGCTCCTTAAATTTATACTTTAAACTAAGGAAACAAAGCCTGTATAAGTATGAATTTATTTAGTAATGGCGACTAGATATTTACCTCTGTGCAATTGTCGCCTTAAGCCATACTTACAGACTTTGCACAGAGTATTTTGAGTTGTTCTTTTTTCGCTAATTGAAATCTCATATTTACTACCCCCAATAAACCTTATTTTCTATATAATACCAAATACTATAGAAATCATCAATTATATATTTGTAATTATATATGTTATTAATAATTATCTCATTAAACTATTCCCTACTAAATAATTGTATGTCTCCCAATAATGTGATTGCATTATTATCAACAATTATTCCACCAGTATCTTTAATAGCATATACAGTGTCCATTCTTTCATTTAATACCTTATTTATATAGTTTTTTTCTATATCTGTTTCTTCATAATGAACTTCAATATCAAAGCTTCTAATGAAATTTAGTCCTCTATTATATGAGAATATATCATAATCTTTATCAGGGGTAATATGGTAATCTGCTATCTGAATCATCGCTCCAGCACTAATCCCTATAATTACTCCTAGAAAACTTTCAATCTCATTTATTAAATCAAACTCCTTTAAGCGATGCATCATTTTATCAGGTAATCCTCCAGTGAAAAATAATATGTCACTATTTCTTACTTTCTTTTTTGCACTTTCTTCTGTATCTTTAAAATAATTTATCCAGTCTATATTTTCTTCCCCAATTCCATAACTCAAAAATGGTAGAACAATGGTATTATAATACTTCCCGTTATCTTTACTATAGGCACTCTGCCAATCCATATCATTNNAAATGGAATTACCAAAACCTTATCATTACACTTTATATATTTTTCCATAGTATTTTTTACCCATTTTTCATGGAAATTATATAAACTAAATAGTATATTAACCATTAATATTCTTCCTCTCTTCATAATTCACAAAGTAATAATAGTTCCAATTATTATTTATGTGAACTACTTCATTTTGCAGTAGTATACTACTGTTTCATAATCAAAAATCAATGTCCCATTTTTATTATACTTTTTAAATAGAAGTTCAAGTTCCGTAATCATATAATTGAATTTTGGGTCTTCTTCATTTGGAATATACGAATAAGATACTAAATCCCCTTTTAATCTTTCCAAATTATACACTTGAGGATTAGAAAATATTTCTTTATCGATTGTTTTTAAACCAAAGAATTTGGGTAAATCCGTATTAAGTGAATTCCCCCCCTCACGTTCTGAGTATTTTTCAATTAGTTCCATATATTCATTCATAAATTTGCTATTGCTAAATTTTCTTCTATTATTGATAATTACTACGAACCCGCCAGGTTTTAATATTCTGAGAAATTCTTTTTTTGTAGCTTCTGGCTCAAACCAATGAAATGCTTGTCCTGATGTAATTACATCTACAGATTCTGATTCTAATTTTGTATATTCAGAAGATGCATCTATTGAATGAAAATTTGTGTAATTAATTAGATATTTCTCTCCAGCGTACCTCATTTCTGCATTAGGTTCAATGCCGTATACTTCGTTTCCATTATCCAAAAATAATTTAGCAGAAATTCCTGTTCCAGAGCCAATATCAGCAATAATTGCTCCTTTAGTTAAGCCAATTGATGTATTTAGAAACCCTATTATTTCATTAGGATAGTTAGGTCTATATTTTGCATAGTTTTCTACTCGACTACTAAATCTACCTTTAGGATTAAGTTCTGTTAAATTCATAATACCCTCCAAATTAAAAAATTTAATGTTTCCTTTTAAATTTTACTTGTATTATAACTCCCCATCATCAAATGCCTTTCGGGTTGCATTTCCTTTTTTCGCATCAAAATTTATAGGAAGATGATCTTAATCAATTATTTTTTCATAGTTAATGTCAGAAAAATAATTAATACCTTTCTCATTTATTCACTCCTAATTGAACTCTATAAGTATTCCTTATTTCATATTTCCAAATTTTTATATTAACTTCTATTCTTAATATAATCATCTATAAGCTTAATATCCTTAATATCCTTCTCTCTTCCTAATTGTGCCTTCTGCTTTTTTATACTTTCTAAACTTCCTACAGGTAATCCATCGATGATCATTATTTCATCAACGAACCAATTTTCTAGTATTTCTATTGTATCGTTTATCTGAACAATTCTTGAATTATCTTTTTCTACTGTGTACTTACAACCTTTTTTTAAAAATAGTTCAACTAAATTTGTAGTACAACCTAAATCAATATCATTTGTGGTTTCTTTAACACCATGAATTACTAAACCTGCACCAGAGGTTATCCAATATTCATTTAAAGGTAATTCCATGTCTTTAATCATTTTAATTACGTCTTCTTTTCCTAACATTTTAATAACCCCCTTAATTATATTAATTTTCATCTGATTTCTAATACTCTATAGTCCATTATAAAATTCAATTAGTAACTTTATATTATCCCTATGATATGGACTATTGCCCCTGATAATAAAGCAACAACAGTGCCAATTATTATTCCTATAACAGCACCCCTTATATGATGCCAAGGATTCTTATATTCTTTATCCATATCCTCAGTTCCAGGTATTCTTGTTCTTTTACTGTGACAAAAAAGTCCAATATCTAATACTATCATATCGTAAATATTCACCACAAAAAATAATATAAAAACGTGGATATATGCAGACTTAAAGTTTTTTGCACCAGAGTAATATGCCACTACAGCAAGAACAATTGTAAAAATCAATACTGCAATTAATTTAATTGATAAATGTCTTTTTTCTTCTTCTTTAATAACATCTTTATACTGAGGCAGATTTTCTACCCTCTCTCTAATTTCTTTAGGGTAAGACATAATATGCTTAATAGGGTCTTTATAAAGAGAAGGTAATATAATTAGCGTGAAAACTGCACACGAAATAACACATTCTACAAATAAAATCATCCTTTTATCTCTCCTCGAAAGTATTAATCAAATATGGTGTTATCAATAACTAATGTATTTTCTCAATATATGCGTAGTTAGTATTTATACTATTATGATACATATTTGTAACACTTTTTGTATTTTGGGTATGCATAACCTCATATGTTGTATCTGCAAAATAAATTATGTTTATAATTTGTTTGCATCCACCGAGAATATCTCCTGAAACTAACTATCACATCACATATTTTTAGCTTTTACTATTTTTATGTTCTTTAATCTATAAATCGTTGATATAACTAACATCAAGCCTCCTAGATAGAAATATTTTCTTTTTTTATTTCTTATTTTTCCCCTCATATATCAATACTCCAATACTAACTCCTACACAAATATCAATATCTATATTATGAATTCATCAACCTTTGTTTAGCAGCCTTATAATGCCTCCAGTAATTAGTATAGTACTTATGGTTATTATCACCACATTATTAAATATAGTTTCAATGCTAAAATTCTTAACTAAACTAAATATTATTGGTATTACAAATATAAATCCTATTATTAGCATTATTATAGGAGACTTTAATAAGTTCTTCATAGGTAATGGTGCTTTGCCTGAGCTAATAAAATAAACAGGATTATTGGCGTTTTTTTGCCACTCATTTATCTCTTCTACTTGGTTTTCTAATGGATTTAACTTTGCTTCATTATTTTTATTATTAATAATTTCCACCCCCTATTAAATCTAGATAAAAGAGAAAATCTACCTTAAATTTCTACTTAATACTTCCGCTAAAGAACCATCATCTATTTCAAATACCTTACTAAAACTAAAACCATTCTTTATTAATATTTTTCTAGATGCTATGTTGTCAGGATCTATTGTCCCTGTAACTTGTTGTATACTCTTAACTCCTTCAGCTTTATTTAATAATTCCCTTACAATCTCACTTCCATATCCCATTCCCCAATACTCAGGGAGGAATAAATACTCAACCTCTGCAGCAGTAAAATCATCACTTATTATCAATCCACCTAAGCCTATAAAAGTATTAGTAGTAGCTTCAAACACCTTAAACTGTCCAAACTCTTCATGAATTTCATTTTTTTCTAATATACCTTTATATACTTTCTTTGCTTCTTCTAAAGTAAAAACTCTACCATAATTCATTATCATTACTTTTTCATTTGAAACTAAATCCAGAAAATATTTAAAATCATCCTTAGAAAGAATTTTTTGAAAATATATTCTATTGGCCATATATATCACTCCTAGTATATATTATTAGACTAATATATTTATTTTTCTCCAAATGCATATATTACTGACATATTAAAATGAAGTCCGTCACCTTTGTCGAAACTTTCTAGTCCTTTAAACACGTCTTTTTTAAACTCTTCAAATACATCACAACCCAAATCTTCTATTTTTTCAAATATTCCTCTAACTGCGTTGGTGCACATTTCTTGCCACCATTCCTCTTTATCCTTATACACAACATCTGTACTTTCTTCATGAACTTTAACATTTTTAAAACCTGACTCATCTAATATTTTTATTACATCCATTACTGTATCAAACTTTGGAGTATCTGGCTTTCTATCCTTATTTTCTTTCTGTATGTTCGTAGGTAAATATTTATTAACTATTTCAGTTAACCACTTTTGATCTTCTTGTTTACCCCATATACTAAATCCTGCTTTTCCTCCATTTTTTAATACTCTTAGTATTCCATTTAATCTATTCTCACTAAGTAAAAGATATCCTATTCCAAATCCACAAATAACATTATCAAATGAATGTTTTTCAAAGTTTAAATTCTGAGCATTCATATTTTTAACTTCAACATTACATATTTTCTTATTTAAAATATCTTTATAGGTCTCATTTACCATAACTTCTGAACTATCTATACCTACAGCATATCCATCTTTACCTATTTTATCTATTGCAGCAAATAACGAAGCACCTCTACCCATTCCAATATCTAACACTTTAGCTCCATTGTTAATCTTTGAGAGTTCAACTAATCTATTACCAAAGCTATTCCAATATTGTGACCCTACTTTTCCAAAATCAATGGCTACCTTATCCCATATTGTTACTAACTTCATTTTATTCCTCCAGTTACATTCCTCTATTTCTCCTATATAAACATATCACTATATCATTTTATAATACTCTATAGTCCATTACAAAATTCAATTAATAGCTTGATTGATGATTTATCTGTAAAATCTACCACTTGTCCATATGTTTCAAGCATTATCTTTGCTTCATCATCCATTTTATCCTCTGGCATCTTGCTTACTTTATTTTTTAATAAAGCCATCATAGACTTGTGAATAAAATCAAGATTTTTATAATCAATAGCTCCTTTAAAATGAAATAATTTAATCCTATCCTGCATTTCTTTTGTAAAATTCTTATCGATAACAGGTATAAATTGTTTAGTGTTACTTGGATCTGCAAGTCCTACAGTAAATACAACCAAATTTTTATCTTTAAGCTTATCAAAGGCTTTAGTAATTAATGAAACACCCAGTATTCCACTTGCATAAAGGCCGCCTCCATAAATGATAGTAGAATAATTTTGCATATCCGTTACATCAATTTTAGATGCCTCAAAAATATCTGCATCAAGTTCAGTAGCAATCCATTCTGCATATTTTTTTGTTGAACCATATTTTGATTTGTATATAACAACTGTTTTATTCACGTACTTCCTCCTCAACTTAATATTAATTAGACTGTTAATAAGTCTTTTATATTTTAAATAATAATTATTAAGCACTTATTTACCTTGTTTAACTATATTAGGCATATTTACCTTTGTGTTATCTATAATTAAATCTACAAAAGAACAAGGCATATCAATGTTTTCATATAATCTATATGCTGGAATATACCTATCATTATATTTGTTTAATAACATTTTCAAATTTACATTCTTAAATATATCTCTTTCTGAAGCACGTATTAATTGTTCATCTATTTCAACTACAAGCATAATACTATAATCATAATATTTCTTAAATTCATTTTTAAATATAAATATACCCTCAACTATGAGTATACCTTCTCTATCTAAGGATACATCTAATTTTTTTGTATATTCATCCTCTAGTGTATCTAAAACAAAATCACTAAATTCTATTTTTCCTGTTATTCTGGCTTCTTTTAAAATATCTCTTTCAAATTTTATATAGTCAAAGTTGTTATAATAATGTTGTTCCCAACATGGTAATTCACCAGAATAGCGTATAACTCTTTTATTACAGAAGTCATCAATTGAAACTACTTCAGCCTTTATTCCTGATTTCATTAAAGAACTTTTAATATTTTGAGATAAAATGGATTTTCCTGAACATCCTTGTCCATCAATTCCTACTATCAAGCATCTATCTTTTATCACCAATTTCTGAGCAATTAATTTTTCTACTATATACTCAGTTAATTCATTACATTTCAACTTTATTCCTCCATTTAATGTTATGACTAATATATGTTGTAATTATAACATTTACTTCAATATAATGTATATATAAGTAATTTATTAAATACTAGCTAAATAGAAATGCTATGTTGTTCTCAACATAGCATTTTAATAATTAAGATTACACTATTAATCTTAATTTTATTAATCTTATTATCCTCTTGATTTTCCAGTAATATGTTCTATTTTAATTTCTACTATTTTTGCACTATCTTGTGCTCTTTCAATATATCTTTTACCTTCTTCTATGAAGGCTTGAGAATATTTTTCAATAAATTTAAATAAAATATCTCTCTTTAACTCTCCAGTTAGTTCCTTTGCTTCTCCGAAAGCTATAATGCTTTTATATTTTGTACTAAACTTACCTGGTAACACTTCAGTATCTGTAACAATACAAAAGGATACTTTGGAATTTTTTTCAATATTATCAAGCTTATGCCCTTTTTTAGCACAATGAAAATAAATAGTGTTATCTTGATAAACATAACTTAATGGCACAGTATAAGGATATCCATTTTCACCAACAGTTGCTAAAACACCATATTCTCCATTAGTTAAAATTTTTTCTATGTCCTCACCAAAAACTTCTCTATCCTTTTTTCTCATTTCTCTAAACATATACACAACTCCTTTAAATTTTCTTAATAATATTAACAGACTAAAAATACCTACACAAAACTACTAAAATAACTTTCCCTGGAAATAATTAAACCTTAATTATCTCCGCCATTTTCAAATTACTTATTATCAATTATCCTCAAAAATCTATCTATATACCTTTGATCAAAATCACATAGTTCATAATTTTCTTTAGATGATGTCTTTTCAACCTTACCAGTGTTCATAATAAGCTTATCAAATATTTCAAGTTCTAAATAAGTGTCTTCAAATTCACTATTAGCTTGATAAAAATTTACTTTATTACCATCATTAAAGTATACAGTATAATAAAATTCACCTGCTCCTTTTGGAAAAATGCCAAACTTCTTTCCATTAAATCCAGCTTCAACTTTAGAAATATCTTCATAGGAATAGGTTGTCCCCATTAGATTATAAAAACTATAGTCAGTAATCTTATTTTCTGTTACTACAGTAATGCCAGTAATGCACACATATAGTAGAAGAATATTTATAAAAATAGTTACAAGTATATTCTTCTTTACAAAATTGCAAAAATCTACAGTCCATTTTAACTCTATATTCTTTATTTTTTTATACACTCTTGATATTAAAAATGCAATTAATTCTATTTCATAGAAGAAGATAAAATAACTATATGGTGGTTTAAACATAAACATTAAATAATTCTTTGGTACAAATATAGCTTCTTGTAAAGCCCCTATACCCGCAAAAATTGAAATAGTTAAAATTATTGCAAGAATTGAAATTAAAAATACAGAGGCTGTACCTTTAGTCTTTTTATTAGGTTGCTTTAAATATTTTCTCCAAGTTAAAGTTAATATTACTGTACTAAATATTGCAATGATACTATTAAGTCCTATATAATCATAATTTTTATTAGTAATATTAAGCCAAAGCCACAATAATGGCCCACTAAGCATTAAAGTACCAAATAGCTGAGCTGTTAATGAAACTTCACCATTTTTAAACTCTTTTATTTTCATCTATAGTCTCCTTTATATGATTAATTTTAAATATATTAAATACCTTACATCTACTGGAATATTAATAATTTTTAGAAAAATACAAAATTTGTATATGTATTGCAACTTAATTTAACTATCAAAATCCTCGAAACCCGCATGGGAACAACAACTATTTAAATAGTTAACATTTTAAAATATTATCTATTTAACTTTTTAAAATGTTAAATAGAAAACTATGTAGATAGTTTCCTATTCATATATTTGATATAATTTTATCTTATTTATATATTTCACATTCTTCCAACGAATCCTTTTTTATATTTAAAAATCACAAAACTTCTTTGTATAATCTCAATTATAATGTAATTAAATTATATAACTAGATTCACAATGCCCCAAATAATACTGTCTACTCCTTTTCTTGCCATGTCTAACGGAGTATCTAAAAAATTAAACATTAGTAATGCAAATATAATTAATTGACCATACCTTTCATACTTCATAAACTTAAAGTATTTCTCCTCTGGTAATAAGGCTCCAATAATTTTGGCACCATCTAGTGGTGGAAATGGTATCAAATTAAACACACCTAGTCCTATGTTGATTATATAAGTATAATTAAGAAGACTGAATATGAATAAAATCACATCTCCCCCATAACCTCCTGTGATTTTTAGAATTATTTCTATAACAAAGGCACATATAAGAGCTATTAAAAAGTTCATAATAGGACCTGCTAATCCTACCAGTGCCATGCCCTTTCTTTTATCCTTATAATAATACGGGTTTACTTGTACAGGTTTTGCCCATCCAAATCGAAAGAATAAAAGGCATAGTGTTCCTACTGGATCCAAATGTGCTAAGGGGTTTAGTGAAAGACGTCCCGTCATCTTTGGTGTTGGGTCTCCTAGCTTATAAGATACATAACCATGGGCAAATTCATGAAGAGATACTGCAATAAGAATAGCCGGTATAAGATAAATTAGTTCTTTTATATTCATAATTATTTTACTCCTTTTAAACTCCTATTTTACTACATATTGCTTCTTTATATAGTATATTATTATTAATTCGTAACATTTTCAATAAGTAGTTTATTATGTTTACACATTAGTATTATTTTATCATTATTGTCCTTTTCTATTTTTTACTATATAATATATAATATGGGTATAACATTTTAAAATAATAAAAGAGATTTTTATGGATATAATAACAATTTTAGTTCTTATTATTAGTGGAATACTAATTTTAGTTTTAAAACTTGATTCAAATTATATACTTACCTTACCTGGTTTCTACTATAACTATATAAGTGTATACGCTTTTTAAAATACCTAATTGGAATCTAAAACGCTCTATAAAGTATATTGAACGAGAATATGTAATAGAAAAAACACCTTAGGTTAGAAGGATTATTTCATTTGATAACAGGTTTACTATTGTTTTTTTATCCCTATTCATCAAAATATTTTACTGAATAGACTTATTTTATATTTGTAGTAGTTATTTTATCATTATTACTATTAATTTATTACATTTATTTACGTATGATTTTAAAAAGAAAAAATTCTTAGTTGCATGGCCTTGCTATCCTATACTATAATAGGTAATGAAATTATGTTTTTCTTAGATTTGGTAATTTAAAAAAGATTAATTATTTTATCTAAATCTTATGAAACTAAATATAAACAGAAAGATTAAAGGGTGTTTGATTATGGAATTTCAAAAGTGTATAGAAACAAGAAGAAGTATTCGTAACTTTAACTCAAAAGAAGTAAGTAATGATATTATAGAGGAGATAGTAAACGCTGCTGCTTATGCTCCGTCTTGGAAAAATTCTCAAGTAACTCGTTATTATGCAATTAAAGACGCTAAAGTAAAGGAAGCAATAATAGAAGCAATGCCCGACTTTAATAAACCTTCATGTAAAAGCGCTCCTGTTATTATAGTATCCAGTGTAGTTAAATTTAGATCTGGTTATACTCGTGATGGTGGCTTTGACTCTGCTAAGGGTGATGGTTGGCAAATGTATGATTGCGGATTATCTAACATGCTTTTCTTATTAAAAGCTAAAGAACTAGGCCTAGGTACAGTTATTCTAGGTATCTTTGATGAAGCAAAGGTAGCTCAAATTGTTGGAATCCCTAACACAGAGGAAATTGTTTCAGTTATTCCTATTGGGTATTATGATGAAGAAGTAGCAATGCCAAAACGTAAGTTTGCAGATACTATTTTAAAAGTAATCGAGTAATTATAAGAAGGCTAACTCAAAATTCTGAGTTAGCCTTTTATTAAAATTCTAAAAATAATTGGTTTTATCTTGGATCAGGTATTCTACATAATCTTATTGGCCTGCTAGAACCATTATCTCCGCAACACACTTCCGTAACTCTTATTCTTACATCTTCTGTAACTCCTCTAATTTCTATTTCATAGATATCTGGAATATTACGGAAAATAACTTCCCTACATGAGCATGGTCCTACTGTTATACTAATAATGCAAACTCTACTTATATCATTACATATATTTTTTCTGCGTATTTCCAATTCTACTGGGGTCCTAGAATTATTTCTTATATTAATAAATAAATTAGCTATTCTACATTCTCTTCTTACTCTACCAGTAGTTAAAGCAAACTTTCTTTTACAATTCATACAAGCTATTATACAGTCCAGCTTACATTGAATTTCTCTATTTCTGGCTTCTAATCTACNNTCCTTAACATTTCTTTCTATAGCTCTAACTTCCCTTTTTATCTCTGCTAATCCATAACGTGGGTTTGTAATAATATTATAAACATCTTCAATGTCTGGTTTTTTATGATGACCCCTATCCAAAACATTTAATTTAGTGTCATCACTTTCTCCATTAATCATAGATTTTTTTAGTTCCTCCACTGGTAAATCATCTTGACTATCAGGTATTATATCGGAAGAATTTGTTATATCCTTTACTTCAATGTTCTCTATGCTATCATTTTCTATTATATATTCCATATCTTCACTTTCTCCTCTCATATATGCAAAGTATGACAGTGCTGATTCAATAACTAAGGGAAGAGTTTTATCATAGTGTCCAACATCTATATATAAACTATTTCCCTCAATCTTAAATTCACTAGCTACTTCTATATTTATTTCACTATAACTTTGATAAGCACTAGATTTTAGAACTGATAATTTACATTCTTTTATATTAACTTCTGTATTTTTATCTCTATCTAGTTTAATGTCATCTATACCTTCAAAAGTCATATTAATAATTTTGGGATTTGTTCCTTGCTGAAGTATAAATTTATAATCTAGCTCTCCATTATTAAAATTAAAAACTAAATCTACACCGTGATAAATTCCTTTATACCTTATTTGTGAATAAGTAGGTACATCAAAATGATTTTTCTTTTCATCACCTTCTCCTATGATTTCAACATCAGGTAATGAATTCTTAAGTAATATATTAAAAAAATTAGTAGTTTCAGTATTCTTAGTTTCCTTTAATTGCTCTTCATCGTAATTAAGTGTTGTTACGCTATTAGTCTCTTTTAGCCCAATAATTATCTCATTTTTAAGAAACATTATAATATATCCATCATTAGTAACTGTATATTTTACATTGTTGTAATTTTGTCCACTATTAAATTCAAAGGGATAAATATTATTTGAATTTACTTTCTCATCCATATTATTTAACATTCTAAAACTCCTTTTTAATTCATTTAAAAGTTTATCATTATTAATGTATTCCAAAGCAAAATTATATGTGAAGATAAATGCATGATTATGATAAATTTTTATTCAAAAAGAACTATAGTAAGGACATACATCCTTCCTATAGTTCTTTTCATTGTTTGTGTGTTGTAATTTAAGGTTAACTGTCTACTGTAACATATTAAAAAAGTGATGATAATTTAACATGTTGGGGATATTAATAGACAGGGGATAGCTTTAATAAATCTATATTTTTCCTGCCTTTTCTACACATGCCTTCATAGCTTTAATGACACTGCTACGTAAACCTGTTTCTTCTAAAACTCTTACTGCTTCTATAGTTGTACCTCCTGGAGAACATACCATATCCTTTAATTCTCCTGGATGTTTGCCTGTTTCCATTACCATCTTAGCACTGCCAAAAACTGCTTGAGCTGCAAATTTATAAGCTTTATCCCTTGGCATGCCTTCCATTACTGCTGCATCTGCCATGGCTTCTATAAACATAAATACGTAAGCTGGTGAGCTTCCGCTTACAGCCATCACAGCATCCATCATTCTTTCCTCTACAACTTCCGCTTTCCCAAAGCCACTTAAAATATTACATATATAACTTAATTCTTTCTCACTGACTAAATGATTTTTACACACTCCAGTGATTCCTTCTCCTACAAGGGCTGGTGTATTTGGCATAGTTCTAACAATCTTCACAGCTCTTCCAAATTGACCTTGTAATTTTTCAAGACTTTGACCTGGTGCTATAGTTACTATAATAGTTTCATCCTTAATCACAGATGAAATTTCCTTAATTACATTATAATAATATTGAGGCTTTATAGATAAAACTACCACATGACTATTCATTGCTACTTCTTTATTATCAGCAGTAATATTTATGCCTAACTCCTTATTTGTCTTAGCTAATCCTTCATCATATGAATCAGAAGCTATAATTTCCTCTGCACTAAGAATCTTAGATGAAATAATTCCTCCAATCATAGCTTTTGCCATATTTCCACAACCAATAAATCCTAACTTCATTGCCATTTTAAAGACCCCTTTATTTATATATTTTTATAATATGCTTCGCCTCATATCCATTTGGTGGAGTAACTTCCACTAACTAAATCAAAGATTCTCTTTTTTAAAACGACACTCCTTCTCACATACGTTTGAAGGAGTAACTTCCACTAACCAAATCATAGATTTAGAGCGTCAGTTAAATCGCTGTTCTGTTCTGTTTATTATTTCATCCTGAAGTTCTTTGCTTAGATTTCTGAAGTGGTCACTGTAACCTGCAACTCTTACTATTAAATCCTTGTAATCTTCAGGATGTTTTTGAGCTTCTATTAACGTTCCTCTATCAATTACATTGAATTGAATATGATGTCCATCCATATTGAAGTAAGCTCTTACTAAGTTAGACATGTGATCTAGTCCTTCTTCTCCTGCTACTACACTTGGGGTAAATTTTTGATTTAAAAGAGTTCCTCCAGTTCTTAGATGATCCATCTTAGAAGCTGATTTTATAACTGCTGTTGGTCCATTTGTATCTGCTCCCTTTTCAGGTGATATCCCTTCTGATACTGGTTTATGAGCAAGACGACCATTTGGACTAGCTATCATTACTTCTCCAAAGTAAACATGGCAAGTAGTAGGTAGCATATTGATTCTATAACATCCGCCCTTAACATTTGGTCTACCTGTTATTATTTTATTATACGCATCAAATACTGATGTCATGATTTCATCAGCATAATCATCATCATTACCATATTTTGCAGTTTTATTTCTAACTAGATTTGCAATTATCTCATTGCCTTTAAAGTTATTTTCTATGGCTTCTATCAATTTTTCCATGGTAAATTTCTTTTTATCATAGACATTATATTTTATAGCAGCTAGAGAATCAGTAATAGTTCCTATACCAACCCCTTGTATATAGTTAGTATTGTAACGAGCTCCCCCTGCATTGTAGTCTTTTCCTTTTCTTATACAATCATTAGTTATAATTGAAAGAAAAGGTGCAGGCATATAATCTGCATATATTTTTTCAATTATATTACTTCCTTCTATTTTTATATCTGCAAAATGCTCTATTTGTTTCTTATAAGCACTAAATAACTCTTCATAGTTTTTAAAGTCCTTAGCATATCCTAATTCTAATCCTAGTTGCTTACCACTTACTTTATCATATCCATTAAATAATGTTAACTCTAATATCTTTGGTAGGTTAAAGTATCCTGTTAAAATATAGGCTTCATTTCCAAATGCTCCAGTTTCAACACATCCACTAGTGCCACCTCTTCTTGCATCCTCTATAGATTTACCTGCATTAAGTAGTTCTTGTACAATGGCCTCTGTATTATAAAAGGCAGGTTGCCCCCATCCCTCTCTAGATATTTCACAAGCTCTTTTTAGGAATCTCTTAGGGGTTTTCTTACTGATTTGTACATTGGAGCTTGGCTGAAGCAGTTGCATTTCATCCATGCAATCTAGGATTAAATAACTTATATCATTTACCCCATCTTGCCCTTCAGGTGTAATTCCACCAGTGTTAATGTTAGCAAAGTCAGTGTAGGTACCACTTTCCTTTAAGGTTACTCCTACCTTTGGAGGTGATGGTTGATTATTAAACTTAATCCATAGACATTCCAAAATTTCCTTAGCCTTATCTTCATCTAAAATACCTTCCTCTGCATCTCTTTCATAGAAAGGATTTAAGTGTTGATCAAACCTCCCTGGACTATATGCATCCCAAGGATTTAATTCTGTAGTTACTCCTAAATGAACAAACCAATACATCTGTATTGCTTGCCAGTAAGTCCTTGGAGCATGGGCTGGTACTACTTCACAGTTCTCTGCAATTTGAAGTAGCTCCTTTTTTNNTTTCTTTGCTAGCTAAATCTCTAGCATATTTAGCATATCTCTCCCCTAGAATCATAATAGCATCACAGCTAATACTCATAGCATTTAGTTGCTCTCTTTTAGAAAATGCTTCTTTGTCATTTAAAAAATCCAATTTACATATAGCTTCCTTAATTTCATTTTTATAATCTAAGAATCCTTTTTTGTATATATTTTCAGAGCCTACTGTATGACCTGGACCTCTTTGCTCCATGAACTCAGTAAAAATTCCACTTTCATAACACGACTTCCACTTATCACTCATGGCATTTATAATTTTATTTCTAATAGATCTTTTTTCCCAGTAAGGAATAATTTCTTCCTCCTGAGTTTTTAAATCTTCTTCATTTACTTTAAAACAAATTAATTCTCTATCATTCATTATGTGCATATCTTCAAGGGTATGACAACATAGTTCTGGAAATGTTGGAGCTGCCTGTGGTCCATCTCCTTTTTCTCCAACTATAAGTTCCCCTTCATTAATACATAAAGTTTTATTCTTCATAAAATACTTAAATGCTAAAGCTCTCATTTCTGGAATTGATACAGAACCTTCATACTTCTTATAGGCCTCAGTCATTAGCTTAGCTCTCTCCATGTATATATAAGGAACAGTGTTTACACTTTGAGTTCTTAATTTTTTTATTCTTTCATTCATGCCTCTTTCCATGAATTAACCTCCTATTTTTATATTTATAAATCCAGCCTTTTCAAATTTTCCCTTTACAGTCTCCATTCTTTCCTTACTAGGTGCTTCAAAGTTAACTCCTTCATAGACCTTTTGAAGTCTTTCATATTTGCTCTTCCCTATATTATGATAAGGAAGTAAATTTATCTTATGTACATTTATATTATTCTTTAAAAATTTTATTAATTCTTCTATAGATTCATCGTCTGCATTAACCCCTTCCACCAAGGGTATCCTTATATCGATATTTGCTCCAGCTTCACTTAACTTTTTTAAATTTTCAAGAATAACCTTATTTGATTTTCCTATATATTTTATATGCTTTTCATTATTCATAAGTTTTATATCATATAAAAAAGTATCTACATACTTAAGTATTCTATTATAATTTTCGTAGGGAGCTTGACCACAAGTATCAATGGCAATGTCATATCCCTTTTTCTTTAACTTTTTTAATAATTCCTCTATATAATCCATGTTTTGAGTCATAACCTCTCCGCCAGATAATGTAATCCCTCCACTTGATTCCTCATAAAACATTCTATCTTTTTCTGCTTCCTTAGCAAGCTGTGCTACTGTATATTCTTTCCCCACAATTTCACGAGCATTATTTACACAATAGTCAATACATTCCTTGCAAAGATCACACTTGTTTTTATCTGTAATAACGCATTTTTCTTCCTTTGAAATTGCCATTTGAGGACAAATATCTATACATGCCATACACCTTGTACATTTTTCTCCATTGTACATAAGTTCTTCACTATAATTTTGACTTTCTGGATTATGACACCATAGGCAAGATAGTGGACATCCCTTAAAAAAAATGGTGGTACGAATTCCATTCCCATCATGGATAGAATACTTTTGAATATTAATAATTTTTGGTAAATTCAACATATCACCTCAACTTACATTGATAAATAAAATTTATATATCTAAAAATAAATTCATATATGTGAATTTATTTAATTATATTTTCACTTTAATTATAAAATTTATTATATCCAATGTCAAATAGTATATTTTCATAAATATGTTAGTAATTAATCATAATACATGATAATAAAAAGCCAGCACCTAAATTTCATATTAGGTACTAGCACTTTTAAATTATTTATTCTTACTGTATTTTTTTAATGGATAGATCAACTGAAATATTAAAACTACTACCAATGCTATTAAGAATAAATAAATCCATGGAGAACTTTCTGCATTAGGATTTAATCCACCTTCTGCAAATGCAGTTACATTTGAGCTAGCATAACTTAACATTACTATTAGGTATAAGATTTTATTTTTTAGTTTCATTTTACGACTTCCTTTCTATATTTATTAATATAAATAGTAAAGCCATAGTCCTTTTTCATAAAAATACCTCCACTTACATTGATAAGTAGAGGTATTTAATATGCATAACAAACCCGCTAACCTAGATACTTTGCATTACTCTAACCTAGATTAACGTGAAATCACATCTTATATTATTATCATTTAAAATAAAAATTTTAATATAAAAAGTGCATTATTACCTCTTCTACCCGAAAGGACATTGCTTTAACCATTAGGCAGGTCTTCCGACTTAAGATTCATATTCTACAAGCACCTTCCCAACATAATGTCAGTGGTTGATATTTTAAAAATATCTAGCTTATATCATCATCCAATACGGCAACGGGGATTGTGTTAGATTCTCACTAACTTCCCTATTAATTCCCTAAGGAAACCAAATAGTCATTTATATTGTTTTCCACTATATAATAACATAATTAATATATAATAATCAATATACGAAATTATCTTTCTTATTATCTTTTAAACTAATCTATATAATTATATAATCACACTAGATTAAATTAGAGTTTATATTGTAATAACTATCTTTTCTTCTAGAGCTGTAAAAGTTTGCATTTGTAAAGAATTCTATATATAATGATATTTATACCTTATTATTTGTTTGAATATTAATTATTATATACATATAGTGATTTTGGAGGAATTTTAATGTCAAAGGAAAAAAAGATTGAAAAAGCAAATGCAAAAGCAAGAAAAAGATTAGAAAATGCCATGAATAATATTTATGTAAAGTTCACTTTATTTAAGGAAGTTCATGAAACTGCATATAAATTAAATCCTGAATATAAGTACTTCTGGGATAAACATCCTGCCGAAACTAAGCAAGATATACTAAAAAATCAAAAACCTATGGATATGAATCTAAGCAAAGGCAGAGTTCTAGAAATGCAGTTCGGCTTTGGAACCTTAGGCTTTGGCTATGGAATAAAGAGATTATTCTCTAGTGAAAGGTTATCTTCAGAAGAAAAAATAAAAATTTCTGTCACTTGTGAAAAGTTTACTAAAACTGTAAGAGCAGTAAATGAAACTCTTTGGAGAAAACCACCAAAAACTTTATAATTAGTTATATAAAAAGTGTGCAAAATCCTATGATTGTGCACACTTTTGTTATATTTAATTTATTTTTATTATCTTAATTTATATACCCTTTTATTACTCTCAATATCTTCCATAATAAGATTCTTATTCATCATAAATTTTATTAAAGTTCTTGTGAATTCTTTTTTGTCAGTGACTACAGCTTTTTTTCTGCTATAGAATTGGGAGGCTGTAACTCCTAAAACTTCTTGCTCTATTTCCAATTTTGTAATGTACTTTTGTGTTTTTAACTTCTTAATTACTTTTTGCGCACCCTTGCTATATAAGATTTGTAAAAGATCCTTCTGTTGTGCACCTGATTTTTTTAGTCCCCATGCATATATAATAGCAGTAGCTACTGCAAATAATAAAATACCTATAATTGTTTGAATTCTAATTGGCATTATTTATTCTCCTTCCCTATGTAAAGAATAAATTTATTCTCGTGAAGAATTTGAAAAAATTTTACTAAACGGTTTAGTAAAGGTTCCGCTTCTTTACCAAAGTGTTTCTTTACATCTTCCGAAATACGAAAAATTGTATTCATTCCATCAATATAATTCCATATAAAAGTTCCATAGGGATCTAGCTCTATATGACTAACTTTAGGTTTGTGGAAGAAATTTTGAGCAATTCTATTATGAATTCCTTTATTAGGTATATCTACTACTACTAGTTTTTTTTCATTTACAGACCAAGTATACTCTTCATTTTTCTTTGGAATGTAATCTAAATAATTTTCTTTCTGTGCATTTTTTTCTTTATTTAACATGATTATTCACTTCCTATTAAATAATATCCGGCCTAGGTTTTACCTAGGTCGGATAACTTATTTTTTATTTCAATAGACTATTATAAGGTATAATTTCTATTTTCTAATCTTCTTTTTAGATGTACTAAATTTGAATATTGTGAATATTAACAGCAAAAAGAATATTAATCCACCAATATTACCTAAACTTATAGTTTCTGAAATATTAATTACATCACCGAGAGTAGATGCTCCAATTGGGATAATTGCAAATACTGCAAGTAAAATACCTACTAATCCTTCACCAGCAATTAAACCTGAGGTATATAAAATACCATTCTCAACAACTTGACCTCTTTCTTCTTCTGAAATATTTTTCTTCTTATCAAAGTATAATCTTACTAATCCACCAGCCATAATTGGTGTACTTAAGTGAATTGGTAAATAAAGTCCTACTGCAAATGGTAATACTGGAATTCCTAGTATCTCAATTACAATTGCAATACCTGCTCCTGCAAATACTAGTGCCCAAGGAAGATTTCCTTCCATTACACCTTCTACTACCATCTTCATTAATGTTGCCTGTGGCGCTGGTAATTCTGTAGAACCATAACCCCATGCTTTATTTAATAGATATAACACTCCACCAATAGCTATGGCAGATACAAGTACTCCAATTAACTCACCGATTTGTTGTTTCTTAGGTGTTGAACCAATGATATAACCAGTTTTTAAGTCCTGTGAGGTGTCACCAGCAATAGCTGCTATAATACATATAATTGAACCAATTGCGATTGCTGCAGTCATACCCTCTTGTCCAATAGTTCCTGTAGCTTTTAAAATAATTGTTGCAAACAATAATGTTCCTATTGCCATTCCTGATACTGGGTTATTACTACTTCCTACTAATCCTACCATTCTAGAAGATACTGTAGCAAAGAAGAATCCAAATACTACAATTATAATTGCACCAACTAGATTTACAGGAATTACAGGTACTAGCCACATTAATATAACAATTATTAAGCAAGCTGCTAAAATACCTTTCATAGGTAAGTCTTGTTCTGTCCTAAGGTCACTAATAGTGTTACTTCTACCATAGCTCTTCATCGCTTGTCTAAAGGTTTTTACAATTAATGGTAGTGACTTCACTAAGCTTAAAATACCCCCCATTGCAACAGCACCTGCACCAATGTAACGGATATATTTGCTCCAAATTGTAAACGAATCCATAGCACTTATAGGATCTGCACCTGGATATATAACTGCATCTCCACCAAATAAACTAATTAATGGCATTAATACAAACCATGCAACTATTCCACCAGATAACATGTATGCAGATATCTTAGGTCCACATATATAACCTACTCCTGCTAGTGCTGGAAGTACGTCTATACCTACTCCAGATCCCTTATATCCTGTAAGTTCATAATGTACTTCACTTGGAAACAACTTTAATCCATCCGCAATAAATTTGTATAATGCAGCTATTCCAAGACCTGCAAACACTGTAGAAGATTTTGCTCCTCCCTGTTCACCAGCAAGTAGAACTTCTGCACAAGCAGTTCCTTCTGGATATGGAAGCACTCCATGTTCTTCAACAATAAGAGCTTTTCGAAGTGGTACCATAAATAAAATACCGAGTACACCACCACAAAGTGCGATAATTCCAATTTCCAGTAAAGATGGTGCTTCTGTTCCCCATTCTGATGCCCACATAAATAATGCTGGTAATGTAAAAATAGCTCCAGCTGCAAGTGATTCACCAGCAGAACCAATTGTCTGAACTATGTTGTTTTCAAGAATGGAGTCTTTTCTTAGAATAACACGTATAACTCCCATTGAGATAACCGCTGCTGGAATTGAAGCTGATACTGTCATACCAACTCTAAGACCTAAGTAAGCATTGGCTCCACCAAAAAGTACTGCCAGTAAAATTCCTAAAATAATAGATGTTAATGTAAATTCGGGTACGACTTTTTCAGCAGAAATGAACGGTTTAAAACTGTCTTCTTTTTTCATCAAATTCCCTCCCTATATATTCATCTTATTACATATTGTAGCATCCCTTGTTTTGTTTTACAATACGCTATATTACATTATATTATTTTTTATGAAACTTATAACTAATATACTATTTATAGTTAATATTTTTTATAAATTATTATTTACGTTAAATATTTAACAATAAAACTTTTATTTCTTGTATTGCTAATTCAAAACAAATAACTATCATATATAAAAAATACCCCCTAGGATAGACTATAATTAACCTATTCTAGGAGGTATATTTTAAAATTTTATAATTTTTATAGAATTTTACTATTTCACATTAAAAGTTAACTTGTATTAATAGCATTATTGCACTAAATGCTGCTATATATCCCATTAGAGGCATGATAAATTTTAACCATTTGTCATAAGTTACATCAACCATCTCTAAAGTTGCAAGGATTAATCCTGTTGGAGTAATAAATGAAATTAACCCCAATCCGTATACATAGGCTGAAATTATAACATCTCTTGAAAGTCCAACTGAATCTGCAAGAGGAGCCATAATTGGAATGGATAGAACCGCTAGACCTGATGAAGAAGGAATAAAGAATCCAAGTACTATAAATATTAAAAGCATTAATACTATAAATATATTTCCATTCATACCTGCTATAGCGTTAGAGAAGAAATTAAGTATTGTATCGGAAATCATACCATTTTCTAATACAAGGTTAATGCTTCTAGCAACCCCTATAACTAATGCAACACTCATTAAATCAGCAGCTCCAGTTACGAATTGGTTTACAAACTCTTTCTCCCCTAATTTTGATAGGAATCCAATAATTATACCAGTTACTAAAAATAGAGCTGTCATTTCTGCGAACCACCAATCCAAAGAAGAAACTCCATAAATCATAACTACAAAGGTTAAAAGGAATATTAACAATATAATTTTAAATCTTAAAGTTAATTCTGGTGCTTTTCCTTGACTAGCAAATTTAGCTTCAATTTTTTCTTTGTCTGCAAATGTTAATGATTTACTTGGATCTGCTTTAACCTTCTTCGCATATCTTAAGATATATATTATAGTAATTAAAGTACCAAGAACAAAAGCAATAATTCTGAAGTTAAGCCCATTTGTAAAGCTTATTCCAGCAGCATTAGAACCTATAACTACTGAGAATGGGTTTACTGTTGAGAACATACTTCCTATAGAAGAACCCATGTATATTGCTGCAATACATACCATAACATCATAGTTTGCAGCTAAGAATACCGGAACCATTATTGGATAGAGAGCTATTGTTTCCTCTGCCAGTCCAAAAGTAGTACCTCCAAGAGAAATCAAGAAAGTAATAAATACTATCAATATGTATTCTTTTCCTTTAGTTAATCTCGAAAGACTTGCAATACCTGCATTAAATGCACCAATGTTATTTAATACTCCAATAACTCCACCTATAATAAATACAAATAAAATTATATCTATAGTATCATATACTCCCTTAATAGGTGATAGAATTATATCAATTATACCTTGTGGACTTTGTTTAACTTTTTCATAAGTACCTGGTATAGCTACTGGTTTATTAATACTACCATCTGCAAATTTAGAAATGTCACCAGTAACCTTAAGTTCATCTAAAGTTTCTTGAGTACCAGGCATTTCTTTTATATCTCCATTGGGAGCAGTAATCTCAAACACAGTGCTATCTGCATTATAAGATAACTTTGAATATGAACCAGCTGGTATCACATAAGTTAGTGCTGCTGCTAAAAGCAATACTATAATTAATACTGTAAAAGCAGTTGGAAATGATAATTTCCTTTTATTCTTTGCCATGTAAATCCCTCCAATAATTTAGTATTAGTGCTTGCCACATATAGTAGCTTAAATTATTTATATCTACTTTAAGCCATAGTTAACATTTTATTTATAAGCCAATAAAGATTTTGTATTAGTAACATACTCTTAAATATACACACTTTTATGAAATAATGAGAATTTTTCATATATTTTTGTATAATTATCTATGAATTAAGAATTTTTATGCTTTAATTTAAGATTCTACTCCTCATCTCTCTTTAAACGTTTTCAGACATATTAAAAAAAATTTTAGCCATTTTACGACCTAACTTCTTTAATTTTAAGCATTTCCATCTTAGCAGTTTCTTTATTTATTTCATAACAATTTTATATTATACTTATAACTTTCTTTACACATATAAATAATAACTTGTCCTATGTACTTTAAGATTTTAGATATAAATCCAACAAACTTTGACTTTAAGAGTCAAAATTTATCGATATTATATAATTATATTACTATAAAATCATAAAAAAATAAAGTTTCGTATTCACGCTTTTTCCCCTTTTTTCCCCTTTTTTCTTATTAATTCTCTGTATTACACCTGTATATTCATATTTTATGTTCATTTTTATAAGCTTTAAATTCATATTATAAAAGTATTATCATTTTATATTCTAATTATTTTTTAAAATCAAATTGACATTAATTCCTAATTATAATATACTAAAAGTACAATACTACATTACTTATGTAATGTAGTTCCTGAAACAAAGGAGGTTTACCCTTGAAAATAGATGTAAATAGCCTAGTTCCTATATATGTTCAAATTGCAAATGCTATTGAAGATGATATTCTTAGTGGAACTTTAGAAGAAAGTGGTACTTGCTACTCTCAATTAGTAATTGCCAAAGAGCTTACAGTTAACCCTGCTACTGCAGCTAAGGGAATTAATTTATTAGTAGGAAGAGAGATTCTTGAAAAACAAAGAGGATTAGCTATGATTATAACTCCCAATGCAAAGAAAAAAATTATGAATAGAAGGAAAAATGAAACCTTCGAAAAACTGGTAAAAGATCTAGTCAATACATCAAAAAAATTAGACTTATCTCAAGATTATGTACTTGAAACTATAAAAAAATACTATAAGGAGGATAAATAATATGACTTCTTGCATTATAGCTAGAAATCTTTTTAAAAGATATAAATCTAAGGTGGCTATAGATAATCTATCTGTAGAAATTAATGAAAATCAACTCATAGGTTTAATCGGTAGTAATGGCTCAGGTAAAACTACTTTTATGAAACTATGTGCAGGACTAATTGAGAAAACCGAAGGAGAATTAATGGTTTTAGGCGAAGAACCCATGGATAATTTATTGGTATTAGAGGAAATTGTATATAGCTATCATAATATGTCCTATGAATCTAACTTATTTCTAGGTAGAATTGTTGGGTATTATAATATGATGTACCCTAACTTTGATCTTACGTTTGCAGAAAACCTTTTGAAACATTTTAATTTTAAAATGAAAATTAAATATAAAAATTTATCTCAAGGTATGAGGAGTTTATTTAACTTTATATGTGGTATTTCCTGTCGTGCCAAGGTTACCATGTTTGATGAACCAATTTTAGGCATGGATATTAAAACTCGTAAATCTGTTTATGATATCATACTACGAGATTATATAGAACATCCACGAACTATAATTATTTCTAGTCACATTATATCAGAGTTGGAAAACATTCTTTCAGAACTAGTAATAATTAATAATGGGTCTTTAGTTTTATATGAAGCTATGGATACTGTAAAGGAGTCTGCCTATAGAGTAGATGGAAATCCTGATAATTTAGTAAGGTTCATTAAAGATAAAAAAGTACTATATAAAGATTTTAGTAACATAACCTCTTTTGCAATAATAGAAGGCTTAATTACAGAATCTTTAGAGATAGATATATCAACTAACAATTTGAAGATTTCAAGAATTAGTCCAGAAGAGCTATATATTTATCTGACTGAAAATAATTATAATGGAGGCATAGAGGAGTTATGGATAAAAGACAATTAAAAAATATTAATAATCTATATAAAATACGCTCAAAAGAGCATAAAAAGGCACTTTGGATAATTTATATACTCCTTGCATCCTTTTTTGTAATTGATTTTATTGCGACTCTTATGGATATTTTCACTTATTCTAAAGATGTAACTACCTACAGTCTACAGACCTATACTAATAATGGTCTTTTCCTAGCAATTAGTATAAGCATCGGAACTTTATTGTGGTATAACTCCTTCAATAATCAACATCAAGCTTTTCCACAGGATAATAAAACAAGATTTATGTCTTATGCTCTGTTTAACTATATTACTCTATTAAAAGTGTCAGTAATTTCTTTACTTTTATATCTAATTCAATATAACATTTGGGCATTGATTGGAAATTTAAATTCTAATATATCTTTTGCTTATCCTATAAATTTAACCTTCTTAATCTCTGGTTTTATAGTTAATTTACTCTATGGCTCCATGTTAATTGCCCTGACTCTGTTAATCAATGTTTTGAGTAAAAAATTTCATATATATTTCTATATTACTTTCATAATGTTTGTAGTAGCTGCATTCTTTAACAATGGAGCTCTGTTCATTACTATTGGAAATCTTTTTAGCTTTTGGACTAAAGAACCTTCCCTTGGCATGTTTGTTGTAAAGTGTACTATAACACTAGGTATTTTATTTGTTTTGTCTGTAGTTATAAATAGTACTATAGTATATTATAAAGCTGAGACTAAAAATACAACTAAATCTAGATTTATTTTATGTGGAATTGCCCTTTTCTGTTTTATCATTGTGATATCTTTAAGTGTTTTCACCCATAATTATCCATACAATAGCACTAGTGAAATGGGATCTGATTCCATAGATTTTGTTAACGACAACCCCTTTAAAAATTTTGAAGAAAAAGAAATAGAAGTGGCTTTAACTAATCTTAACACTGATATCCCTATTGAAATAGTAACTCAATTTAATGAAGATGAAAAAAATATTTTTACTACTCGCTATAGCGACTCTTCAACAGAAGAAATTTATGAAAATATTATTGTAAAATACCGTCTTCCCTGCAATGAAGTGGACTATATAAATCTTAATGATTTCAAAAACCCTATAGTTACAGCAAAACTTGAGAATAATAAACTATATATTAACTATACCTATGACCAAAACCAAAAGGTTATTCTTCTTAGCTCCTATGGTACAATGTCTCAATTTGATTGCTTTAAAGGNNGGAAAGCCCTCTTTAAAGCTAATGTAGGTCACATGACTGGTAGCAGTAATGGTAGGATAGAAATAATCTATCCTAAGGGTACAAAATTTAAATACTAAAAAATTAGAGCCATCTGAAAGGAGTAATTTCTCCTTTCAGATGGCTTTATTATGTTATTTTAAAATCTGTTTTTTTATATAATCTAGAGTTATCTGTTCACCTTCACTTGCTAACTTATTAAGTAAAAGCTCTAATAATTCCCTACTGTCCTCATGAATAATTTGATAATCCTTACCCCTTTCATAATATATTAAAGCCGAATTATCTTTATACTTCTCTTTCTCATAATTCATACAAGCACAAATTCTGTCAATAAACATTTCAACTACATAATTATTGGGCATTTTCATACCAACTATTCCATCTTGTATTTTCGTACCATAATCAATCCAATATTCTAAATGATGCTTATTTCTTCCCTTATGATGAAGCCAAGCCTTAGAATATCCTTCCACCTTCTTTTGTATTCCATTAGGACTAACATCTCCTCTGTAATACTTTACTCCTGCTAAAAATTCTACCCAAGAATACTTAGAAAGATCATGTAATATTCCTTGTTTATATAACCCCACCTTAAAGCAGTATTTCATAACTAATAACTTATGTTTTGTTATAGTTTTAAAGTGATTAATTGCGTTCATTGTGTTTTCATCCCCTAAAAATTATGTTTTTCTCTAGTCCTATATTAACACAATTTCCTTCTCAAATAAAAACATTAAATAATAAACTAATTTAATTTATAGATTTCTTTTATCTTGTCAGGTAGTTCCTTTATTTCTACTTCTTCATAGCTCTTTGTTTTTTCCCCGTTAACATATACCTTTAAATATCTATCAACCTTTAGTATCTTTGACGTTGTAAATGTAATTAATTTCTCATTTCCATCTTCATCATACCCATTTATTTTATACTCATACGTATTGTATCCTCCACTATTCTCACTTGTTCTATCCTTATATTCACTGATGGTTTTAACATAATACTTTGTTGAACCTAGATTAATTATACCGTTAGAATTTATTAACAATAAAACTCCACCTATTATTATTATACTTACAATAATTCCTATTAATTTTTTCATTTTATATCCTCCTATAGTTTCTTTTAAGTAAATTATATGTTTTTTATAACTAACTTCATATTTACATCTATTACATTAGTCTTTCATTATTGTCACCTTACTTAATATTTTTAATAATATTAGATAATTAAAGGGGATACAAGATTTTTATAAAAATTAAAACTCAAATATTATAATAAAACTAAAAATTATTTTTGACGAATTTTTGACG
>NZ_DHYX01000017.1:0-2158 GCF_002414285.1 Clostridium sp. UBA5119
CTATTTTGCGAAAGCCCCTTTCATTTTTATATACATATGCAACTATATAACTATTTTATTTTTAAAATAGTTATATAGTTAAATATTTATATGAGTTTCAATGGGTTGATTAGTGGAATTTAAATAATTATTTAATATACCAGTCCTTAAGCCTTCACTACATATAATAATGTTACAAAAATTACAATAATTCATCATATGAGTTATTATTTCACAACCACCTAATATAATATCAGCACGTTTTTTTGAANNTGTAAGTTTTCTCTCTCTTTTAAACTTATAACTTTAAGACTTTCACAAAGAGTTTTTAGTTCATAAGGGTTGGAAAGTTCTATTGTGTTAGTAGATGAACATGAATTTGTTAAATAATTAGAATATATCTTTCCAAGATTCTTAAAAGTTCCGCCAATACCAACTAAAGAGCTTCCATAAAAAGTTTTAATCCAAGGGATATTAGAAAATAGATTATAAAAAAAGTCCTCGTTATAGTCACAGCTCAAGTATCTGCCATACTTATTAACTTTTATTTTCTCAGTTATGTTTATAGACCCTAGAGGAATACTAGTGTAATTTGTAAATTTACTCTTTTCTACAAAAATTAATTCTGTACTATTTCCACCAGTGTCCATTATTATACCGTTATCTAGGTTACAAGTAGAAAAAACTCCAAGGTAAGATAAATAAGCTTCTTCTTTAGAGGACAAAACCTGAACTAAAATTCCAGTATGAGCTTTTATTAAATCAAGAACATAGTTACTATTTTCAGCTACTCTTAAAGCTTCCGTAGCTACACATATGATTTTAGAAGCTTTATTTATAATGCAAGAACGTAAAAATTTTTTTAAAACTGTTATTATATGGATGGTTTTTTCAGAACTTATAATTTTATTGGTATCTAAAGTAGCTCCAAGTCTTAAATGTTCCTTATCTTCATCTATAATTCTTGGATTGGACTTATCATCTATATTAACAATTAGTAGGTGAACCGTATTTGAACCAATATCTATAATAGCAATAATATTCATAATACTTGATACCTCCCTAGAAAACTCTTTTATTATTTATACGATAAAAATAATAAAATATAACATAATAAATATATTAGACTATTGAAATTTAAAGAAAGAGTTTTTAAAGAAGATATGATAAGAAAAAATCTAAAGAACTAAAATTTCTAATAAATTTCACATAGCCTTAATGTTTACTAAGTTGCAGTTTCAATGAGAAGTATGTTGCTAGGGATAGTAGCTTTTACTTCAAAAGTTTCATTAGAAATATAAGCACTGTCAGAGCCTGTTAAGGTAATATTATCTGAATTATTTGTACAAATTTCAATTTCTCCATAACATTGAAACATGTAGCCTTGTCTCTCTTTGTTAATTGTAAAAATTAAATCTTTGTTAGGATGTAGTAATGCAAAATAAATATTAATATCACAATTAGATTTAATAGGAGCCAAACCATTTAAAGGACTAATAGCGTATATCCACTGATTTTCAATAGGCTTCTTAAAGTCATATTTATTTAATAGAGGAGATTTATTATTCTTTTTTTGAATATAAGAGTTATTATTGGTGTATAAGGTTATTTCAATAATATCTAGAAAATCAATGCCACTATTAAAAATATCATAGGTTATCCCATCCATAGAATTAATATAAAGAAAATTTCCGGATGAAAGGGTTTCTAAATTTCCTATGTTATCGCTATATAGTAATTCACCGGAGATTACATACATAATAATTTCTTCTCCTATTTTAAAATTATTATGAGTTCCACTTCTAGGAACTAAGGTAATATTTTTTAGTTCTTTTATACAAAGTTCTGAACTCATATTTTCAATAGAAGTAGAAAGATTAGAAGTAGTTTTTAAATAAGAAAAATTTTCTTCATAATTATAAGTAACAATTCTTCTATTAATCAAAATATTACCTCCCACTATATAATTAAATATTTATATGAATAAATAATTTTAATTAATATAAAATTATTTTGCTATATTAGTATTTGCAGTTTTTATAATTTAATAGTAGGTATGTTTTTCACCTACTATTAAATAAATTAATAAGTGGAAATAAATTAGATAATAAAAGAATATATGATAAGATGATATTTATTGTTTAAAATGTGGTAATATAGTAATATAAAAAACTTAAAA